>JAFXAJ010000114.1 GCA_017517145.1 Ruminococcus sp. | reverse complement strand
TGCTAATTCTCCCTAAATTTGATACAGTTCTGACCATGTGATTACTGATTTTTGCCTAATTTATACACCTAGATGCCTCTCAATCACCGCCATAATCTCATCCAGCCGCTTCTCACCAACGCCTTTGATACTGCCAATTGATATGCCCATCATACTACAAAAAGGAGCAGGCTCAATCGCCTGCTCCACATCAATGCTATTTTAAGTTAAGGGGTCAATAAGGGGTCAAAACCAAATTTACACAAAATAATAAATCCTCGAAATGGCTATATTTCGAGGATTTTCTGGTTGCGGCGGCAGGATTTGAACCTACGACCTTCGGGTTATGAGCCCGACGAGCTACCTAGCTGCTCCACACCGCGTTATTAAATTTTCTGTCCCTTACGACTATATTATTATATCATACATCTGATAAAAAGTCAAGGGAATCAGATATTTTTTTTATATTTAACTTATATTTATTAATTATCGGTATCTTAAACAACTTTATTACAACATTTTTATTTATATTAAACACATATTTTGAAAATCAAATTCAGAAATAACGAAAATATATTCACATTACAACACTTGATTGATATTTTTCAAAACTCCAAGAGATCCAACGCATCCTATTGTCAAACTATATGACAGCAGAATATTCAAAAATAAATTCCGCCGTCATTAACTTTTGATCAATATAAAAACATTTATTTCTTAGCAACAAAATAAAACCTATGAATACTTCCGCAGACAGAGCCATTCTGTGCTATCTCTTTTTCTACTTCAAGCAGTTTGGCAAAACAACGGTCAATGGAGAAATCTACAAATTCCCACTCAATAATTTTAGCAAACCATACAAGTGCCGCTGTGTCATAAAAAGTTATAGGACGATACGCCTCGCCCTGCTCCAAAATTGTAAATCCTGCTTTTTCAAAAAGTTCAATCTGCGATTTCAAATTATGCCCTGTAAAGACTTTCGATGAATCAGGCAAAAGCATTTCCACAAGTTCACGGTCATTATCCTCGCCGACTTGTTGAGTTATAAACAGACCGTTCGGCTTTAGTATGCGGTATATCTCTTTTGCGTCATAGCTGCCGTGACGGTTAATAACCACATCAAATCCTGAATCCGCAAAGGGCATATTTGAATAATCGTTCATTTCGTGAAAGTCAATACCAAGACTGCCGAGCTTTTTTCTGCACAACTCAACATTAGGAGAATAGCCCTCCGTTGCACATGTCAGCTGATAGGGATGCTCCAGAGATAGCAGAACCTCTCCTCCCCCTGTGTCTATGTCAAGTATTCGGTGATTATCATGCATATATCGCTTTATAGTTGCTTCATAGTCCCACGGGAGCGAATCCTCATCGGAGTGAAATCTGCCCTCAATATAACTGAAATCCCAGCCGATGATTTTCGCCTTTTCTTCTTCCTGTTTCCATTTGTTTAACAATTCGCTTGTATTCATTTTAAACTACTCCTTTATTATCAAATTCATAAAGTGCAGTCTGACAGCTGTTACTCAGTGCATCTGCTGTCCTTATAACTGCACTGAGTAGTTATCTCGTTTTATCATCATTGCAATTGCTCCTTTCATATTTTTGATATTACATCAGCAAAAAATCTGCTCCCTATGCCAAATTATAGCACAGAGAGCAGAAAAAGTCAATATTTATACGCTATCCTTTATCCTTGATATAGCACTTTTTTCGAGTCTTGACACCTGTGCCTGAGATATGCCGATTTCGTTTGCAACTTCAACCTGAGTTTTGCCCTGTAAGAAGCGCATATACAGTATATTTCTTTCACGGTCCCCAAGAGATTTTATTGCATCACGAATAGCAATCGATCCCATCCAGCTGTCAACATCGTTTTTGTCGCCTATCTGATCCATAATATACATATTATCGTCAGAATCAGAGTATACAGGCTCATACAGCGAAATAGGATCGCTAATGCTTTCAAGAGCAATTACCACATCCGCCCTTTTTTCGCCTATTTCAGCAGCAATTTCCTCTATGTTCGGTTCACGCTGATTTTTAAGGATAAGCTTTTCTTTCGCCTGAATCGCCTTGTATGCAAGGTCACGAAGTGAACGGCTGACTTTTATCTGACTGTAATCACGTAGATGTCGGCGGAGTTCCCCCATAATCATAGGTACGCAATATGTCGAAAAACGCACTTCCTTTGTTAAATCAAAATTATTGATAGCCTTGATAAGTCCCACAACGCCAATCTGAAAAAGATCGTCAATATCCTCTCCCCTACCTGTAAACCGCTGTATCACGCTGAGAACAAGGCGCAGATTTCCGTTTATAAGAGCATCCTTTGCTGCCTTGCTGCCTGTTTTCTTGTATTCTCTCAGCAGGCGGATTTTTTCTTCTTCCTTTAAAACTTTAAGCTCAGAGGTGTTAATTCCCGAAATAACAACTTTGTTAAATGCCATAAATAATATCTCCTCAAATTCAGGTTGATATTATTATGGTCTGTATTTCCAGATTTAATCAGCAGGAAATTTTTACTAAGAACGCTCTCAGAATGATACTCTTTTAAAGATTCCCTTTGGTATACCCGATAAGCTTATCAAGACAAAGCTCAAAGCAGCTGCCATACCATACCTCGTCAGCACAGGGCAAAGTCACTTCAATACAATCAGAAATATATTTCACCGCAATATCAAGAGCCTGCTGAACGGATTTTCCGAGAGCAACAGCTCCTGTGAATACACTTGCAAAAATATCTCCTGTGCCGTGAAGCTGACGTTCAACGTGCTTTCCAAAAGAGAAATAATATTCTCCCGTATTGCTGTCATACGCCGCAGCTCCCTCACATTCTCCAAAACGAACTCCCGTGAGTACAGGCACACGACAGCCAAGCTCCGATAGTTTTTTCAGGACATTCTTCACATATTCCTCATTATCCGCATCGTGATATGGAATACCCAGAAGAAAGCTCGCCTCTGTCATATTCGGCATGATGTAGTCCGCTTTTTCACAGAGATTCCGCATCTGTACCACAAATTCATCGGTAAATCCTGCATACAGTCTGCCATGGTCGCCCAGAACAGGGTCAACAACAATAAAATTGTCATCGCCGCCGAAATTATCAAAAAAATCCGACATAATCTTCACCTGTGAAGCCGAACCAAGATAGCCTGTATAAATAGCGTCAAATTTCAGCCCAAGAGATTTCCAGTGAGCTGAAATATCCGAAATATCCGCAGATAAATCGTGAAATGTATACCCTTCAAATCCGCCCGTATGAGTGGATAGAACAGCCGTGGGAATTACAGCTGTTTCAATTCCCATAGCGGAAATTATAGGCAGGGCAACAGTCAGGGAACATTTTCCAAAACAGGAAATATCCTGTATTGTAACAACTTTTTTCATATAAATCATTCTTTCCTTGCGGCAAACGCCGTATTAATACTTATATTTTACTCCATTTCATAATGATTGTCAATAAGTTTCAGCCAATTATCACTATTTACCACTTGACATATAAGGAAAAATGCTATATAATAAAAGTACATGTGATTCAAGGAATTCCCTAAAGAAAGGTGATTTTATGAGCAGTAAATCAGGTTTTATTTCAAATCTCAATAAATCAACTAAGGTTACAATGGTATCCTGTCTCGGATTTATTCTTCTGACAGCGATTATTCTTGCATTTTTTATTTTATTCCCCATAACACCCTCCGAAAAGGTTCTGGCAAGCATCGGACGTGAAAACGTACAGAATAACGGTTCCGGCAATTCACCGCAGAATATTACTCCCGGCGTTATCACAACATCCAATGACGAAAACGATGTTATCGTTACAACAACCAGACCGGTTTCCACAACTACACGTACTGTGAATATTCGTATTACTACCGGTTCAGGTTTCCTCTGGAACGGACGTATCCCCACAGGCATTGTACAAGGTGGAAGTTTTCCGACTACTGTTGTGGACGACCCTGTTGTACCTACTCCTGACCCCGGATATACTGGCACAGACTTCCCTCAGAGCACACTTCCACCTGTTACAGCATCTCCCGGAGTTGACGTTCCAACAGCTACCACACCTAATCCCGATCCCAACGGCGGTACAGTAACACCACCTGCTGAAACTCCTGTTACTCCTGAACCTCCCGTTGAAACACCAACAGAAACTCCCGTTACTCCCCCTGAAACACCTGTTACACCACCCGAAACACCAGTTGAGCCCCCTGTAGATACCCCTGTAACACCTCCTGTTAATACACCGGCACCTCCTGCGGATAACGGCGGCGGTGATATAACTCCTGTAGAATAAAAACAATACCGCTTCCTTTTCAGGAAGCGGTCATTTTTTCGCTGAACATCTTTTTTAACTGTTTCTGAAACAGCTTTTTCCATAGAATATATTCTGCAATGTCATCTGAATCAGGAGTATTTCCTTCATTCAGTGCCTTATATAGTCTGATTCCTGCATTACAGCGATATAATTCAACGTCTTGACCATCTGACATTCCGCATATACCGCCAATTTCCGCATCAACAGAAATAACAGGCGGATTTCCGTCGCAATCGGTTATGCGTCTTTCGCTATCAGCAAGACTATTTTCTCGAATTTTCATCTCCATAAACGGCGGAATCAAAATCTCAGTTTCCTCCGGCTTTGCATAGTAATCAAGTGTTTCAGCAACATTTATACAATGATTTCCCTCAGCAAGCCGAAATTTCATCAAGGCTATTCCTCTGCGGTCACGATAGCTGTCAAGAAATCCCGAAATGGCTGTAGATGTCATGGAAATCGTTCTGCCATATCTGTGGCATAGTTCAAAATCAGCCATGCGTTCCACACGGTATGTCGTATAGTCATTTTTTAGCCTGACTTTGCCGAATACAGAAAATAAATCCTCAAAAAATCCAAGAAGTCTTGGAACATCCTCTATAATTGCGGTATTCAGATACTTTCCCTCCGCAGCTCTTGCAGATTCCGAAAATATATCCGGAAAAAACAGGGAATTAATTACAATATACGCCTTTTTATCGCCGTAAAACGTGTCATTTCCGAACACATCGCCTATATAATAGCGCAGAGCTTTTTTCTCATTTTCTGATAGTGTTTTCATTGTACATACGGAATCTCTTGTTGAGATAATTTTTTTCAAAATCCTCAACAGCCATTGGTTTTGCAAAATAGAATCCCTGATAAATATCGCATCCGCAAACGGAAAGGAATCTTACCTGTTCGGGATTCTCCACACCCTCTGTTATAACCTTCATATCCAGCGATTTTGCAAGAGAAATAATCATACGGAGTATGGTCTTGCTTTTTTCCTCATTTGTAGTTTTCTGGAGGAATCCCATATCAATCTTCAGCACATCAGCGTCAAGGTCCTTCAGCGTATTAAGAGATGAATAACCGCTGCCGAAATCATCAATTTCCACGGTAAACCCACGGCTGCGGAGCTTCTGAATAAGCTCAAGATGGCTGGTCGGATCGTCCATAATTGCACTTTCCGTCACTTCAAGATGAAGTCTTGAAGGCTCAATGTCATATTTCGCTACAAGCCCGTTTATTTCTTCATAAACATCAAGCAAATAAAAGTCCTTACGGGAAATATTTATTGACAAATATGACTTTTTAAATCCTTTGTTAGACCATTTTTTTAGCTGGATACACGCCAATTCCCATATATGCTTGTCAAGACGGCCAATAAGTCCGGTATTTTCAAGTATTTTAATAAACTTGTCCGGACGTATCATTCCATCATCAGGATGGTACCAGCGCACAAGGCTTTCGCCGCCCCTTACACTGCCGTCAGCTGCAACCTGCGGCTGAACAAAAACATGAAACTGCCCCTTTGAAATTGCCGTTTCAAATTCACTGATAATGCGGTGGTCACCTATGAAGTTTTCACGCATTAAGTCATCATAATAAGCAACATGACTGCGGAAGCTATCCTTGATAGTACTGATAGCAAGGCAAGCATGGTCACACATGACTGACACACGAATTCCATGGTCTTTCACTTCATACACGCCAATGTGAATATGAAGCTTGAATGAAGAATTCTGAATAAAGCTGTCTGCAACTGAGAAGCAGTCAAGAAGATTTTCCTCGGAATACAGACGTTTCGGAATACACAAGGCAAATTTATCCCCTGTAAGACGGGCATAAACGCAGCGTGTTCCGCCGTATTTTCTCAGAACATCAGCTATTTTTATCAGAATCTCGTCGCCCTTTTCCTGTCCGAAAACGTCGTTAACAATCTTAAAATTCTTAACGTCAGTAACGATGATATTATATTCCTCGTAAGGATTTTCTTTAAGGAGTTTTTCTACTAATTCATAAAAATGCTCCCTGTTGTAAAGTCCGGTAAGCTTATCATGAGTAGCACGAAATTTTTCGTTTTCGTATTTTACATATTCCTCTGTTTTGTCATGAATCAGATAAAAATATCCGAGACATTTCATAAAACTGTCGTAAATCTGTCGGTATTCAATTTTAAAATAATGCTTATCTCCGCCTATATGCCTTGTAGTTTCCCAGACAAGAGTTGTCAGTTTCTTGTAATCATCACGATGCCAGTATTTCACCTGTTCCTCAATTGTAACAATATCTCTGCTTGCAGCGCAGAAATCCGATGCTGCCACATTTGCATGGACGACATTTTCATCAATGTCAACACATATAATACCGTCTTTCATGTTGGCTACAGTAAAGAACATAAGTCTGTCCATAAGACCTCTGGGCACGTATATCATTGAAAAATAGAAGATAATAAATCCTTCAAAGGCATATAATCCGATGGAATAATCGAACTCGAAATCAAGATAAAGGTGGAAGAGACTTAATGCCATGAGGACAGCAATAGTAATGACTATAGAACTGTATTTTATGAGATATGCTCTCGGAGATGTAAACATCTTATGAAGCAGCATAGCCAGAACTATCACAACCATAAATACAATCAGCGCCGTATGGAAAGTATAGATAAGTGTATAATCATACGACCTGAAAAATGTGTTGCCGAACTCGTCCCACATTTTCTCAACGCCGAACACCAGCTTATAAAACGGATTAACAGCCATTATCACACTGTCAATAATTGCCGCAGCAAACAGCGGTTTTCGCAGCATGCCCAAACCCCCTGACCTGCCGGTATAGCTCCGCATAAAGGACAACAGGGATAAAATTGTCAGCACTTCAAAAATATTATATATCGCAAAAAAAACGAGAGAAGCCTTTTCATTGCCTGAAACCATTGCGATGAAATTGAAAAGAGTTACGCCGATAGCACAGGAAAGCAATTTCCTGACAGGCGACGCAAGATTATTCCCTTTCATTTTCAGCACACAATAAACTACGCAGACCGTAAGTACAATTGTACCTGTCAGCAACAGGCTTATCATAAACCAAATCATTGTACATCATCCCAATATGGTCTGAACTGCCACTTGTGCAGACTTTCAGCCGTTATAATATTATAACCATATTATAACATAATTTCACATAATTGTCAAGAAGCAAACACAAATATAAAGCGATTATTACTAATATATGAACATACTTGGTATTAATTTACTTAATTCACCGAACAAAAAGGTTCCTACTGATATTGATATAAAAATCCTCAATAAATTATTGAAAAATCTGAATCTTTTTTCATTTTTTGAGGACTCCGCAAGCAATTCAAGAGTTGCTCCCCCATCAAGGAATTTGTAAGGCAGAAGATTCAGCAATCCCTCTGCGAGACTGAATACCGCAAAATATCCCGACCGCCCCCACGCTGTAAGTACAAGAAAAGTCAGCAGATTAGCCGCAGGGCCGCTGAGCTGTACAAAAAGAGCACATCTGACATTCTTAGGAGCAGACGCTGTCATTTTTATACCTGTCCAGCCAAATTCCACAGAAAGAACTTCACCGCCCGTCAAGTATACCGCAGCAACATGACCTGCTTCATGAATAAGGCAGGCTGCATAAAACCCCATTATCAGACTGCTGTCTCTGAAAATAAATATGAGAGCATTAAAAAGTAAAAAAGTAAACTTAACCCTTATTTTTGGCATATTTCTTCTATAAAACCTATCAAAGCGTCAATGGGATTGCTGATTACCGACTTTTCTGAAAGGGTATTATCCTTTATTGTGCGGAATATTTCTTCTGCCATTTCAGGAAATTTCAGATTAAGCAGTATTAATCCCACTGCAAGTATAACACAAATCACTCCCTGCATTGCAGGAATATCTTCAAGCTGTCCTTCTCTTTTCTGCCTTTTTTCTTCGGCTTCAAGATATTCAATTGAATCCTGCGGTTCAATTTCTTCCTGAATTTCTATGATTTCATCTTCCGTCATTGTCCTCACCTCAATAAATATATATGGAAAAACGGATTTTATAGAACATCCTCTTGAAATATACGCTAAAATATTGTATAATTATTCTGGAGGAGATAAAAATGAACAAAACTATTCTTATTATTGAGGATGACCCTGAGATTAACGATATGCTCCGGATTCTCCTCGGACAAAACGGCTACCGCACTATCAGTGCTTATTCAGGCACAGAAGGAATCCTTGCACACAACTCTGAAATCAATCTGATTCTCCTTGACCTGATGCTTCCCGGCAAAAGAGGCGAGGAAATTATCGGGGAATTAAAAAAGAAACACAACGTCCCTGTTATCGTCATGAGCGCAATTCATGATGTAGATAAAAAAGTGGATATGTTCTCCCTTGGTGCGGAGGATTATATTACAAAGCCTTTTCATAATGATGAACTTCTTGCACGAATAGCTGTAAGACTCCGAATGAATACAAACAGCGGAAAATCGGAAAATCTTAAATACAAGGACATAGAACTTAACACGGAGGATTTTTCTGTTATCTGCAATGGAGTGGAAATTGAGCTGTCAAAGCATGAATTTGCACTGCTGGAAATGCTCATGGAGAATCCTAAACGAACCTGCACTAAAAGTATGATATACGACACTGTTTGGGATTATGAAAATTCCGCTGATGACAATACTCTTAATGTACATATCAGCAAACTGAGAAAAAAGCTGAAGAAATGTAATCCCGACGAAGAATATATCGAAACTGTCTGGGGAATCGGCTATCGTCTGAAAAAATAAATTTCAGACTTTTTTAAGATTTGATTTAAGTGTTTTTTTAGACTTTCATGCTATAATGTAATTGTTGAAAGGATAACACAAAAATTCAAGGAGGTTACATAAATGCATGAAATTGTATTACAGACAAACAGTCTGACAAAACAGTATGGAAAATTCACTGCCCTTGACAATGCCAATATGACCGTATATCATCAGGACATCTACGGTCTTATCGGTAAAAACGGCGCAGGTAAAACAACTCTGATGAAGGTGGTCACAGGTCTTACCGAACAAACAGGCGGAACTTTTAAACTGTTCGGCAAATCAGGCTCTGCCGCTGCAAAAGAAAAAAGCCGTATCGGCTGTCTTATTGAAAATCCTGCTTTTTTCGGCAATATGACAGCATATCAGAATCTGAAATATTACTGTCTCCAAAAAGGTATTACCGATTTATCACAGATTGACGAAGCGCTGAAACTGGTAAATCTCACCGATGCAAAAAATAAAAAATTCCGTAAATTCTCCCTCGGTATGAAACAGCGTCTGGGAATTGCTTTTGCTATTCTGGATAATCCTGACCTTATCATACTTGACGAGCCTATAAACGGTCTTGACCCTATTGGTATAAGCGAACTCCGTGATACTTTCCGCAAGCTTTCACAGGAACGAGGAATAACGCTGATTATTTCCAGCCATATCCTCTCGGAATTGTACGCAGTCGCTAATCGTTTCCTTTTTATTGACGGCGGCAAAGTGCTGAAAGAGATTACAAAAGAGGAACTTGACAAAGAATGCAGCCGCTGTATTGTTGTAACAACTGATGATACAAAAAAAGCTGCTGCAGCTCTTGAAAGCAAACTGAATATTACCGATTATAAGGTCATTTCAGAAACTGAAATACGTATCTATGACGAAAACGCTAAAACAGAAACCCTTAATAAAACTTTGTTTCAGAATGAAATCAATGTTACAGGAATTCACGAATCAGGCGTATCACTTGAAGAATATTTCAAACAGTTTGTCAGGGAGGCTTAATCATGTTAAATCTTATTAAAGCGGATTTATACCGCATAACAAAAACAAAGGGATTTTATCTTTACTGGGCTATTGTATTAGTCACATATATAGTAAATATTGCATATAAGAGCTATGGCGGCATATCGCTGGGAGCTCCGCTTGAGTATGATGAAAGCTTACAGATTGACATTGGTGCTGTAGCTATGAATTTTACTTTTTATTTTCTCAATATATTTCCTGTTTTCAGCATTATCTGCGGCGAATACAGCGAACACACCATAAAAAATTCTATCAGTTCCACTATCAGCAAAAAGAATTTCTTCATTTCAAAATACATTTTCACTATGGGATATACGCTTTTTTCCTACGTATTTGCAAATTATGCCTACTATTTCGCAAACCGCCTTATAAACGGTGAGGATTACAGCTCAACTTTTGGTGAATTTTCAGGAGCATTTTTCAGACAGTTTCCGTTAATGGCTGCTATAGTTTCTCTCTTTATAGGTCTTGCATTTCTGCTTCGTAAAGGCGCAGCATTCAACTCTGTAACTATAATTACGCCTATTGTCTACACATCTGCTGCCCTTGCATTATACGGTATCAGCAGTACAAA
Source organism: Ruminococcus sp. (assembly GCA_017517145.1). GTDB lineage: Bacteria > Bacillota > Clostridia > Oscillospirales > Ruminococcaceae > Ruminococcus. The sequence continues at coordinate 29,918 of JAFXAJ010000114.1, read as the reverse complement.
AAAGATTGCAGAAAAGCTGCTCACATACGAAACAAGCACAATGTTAAGCAGACTTGCCCTTGATTACAGCAGCAACTATACTGTAAAATGCTTTATTATAAGCGCTTTGATAATTATTTTATCGCTTTTCATAGGCTATTTCAGTTTTACAAAAAGAGAACTTGAATAAGGAGGTGCAGCCATGACAGCTGTCGTTATAATATTGGGTATCGGGGCAGCTGTCGGGCTTGCCCTTTACCTGTTGAAAGCCGCTGAAATACGTTCCATAAGAAAACAGCTTCACGAACTGAAAGGTACAGATACCAATTCTCTCATACATTCCAAAAATGGCTCGGCAGATAAGCTGATTAACGAAATAAATCAGCTTATTAAAGATACCCGTACACTCAAAATAGATTATCAGAAAAAAAATCACGCCCTTGAACAGATGATGACAAATATATCCCATGACCTGCGTACACCGCTGACATCAGCTATGGGATATATAAATATTTTGCAGAATTCAGACATATCCGAAGAAGAAAAACAACGTGAAATCGCTATTATTGAAAATCGTCTGATTCGTCTTGAAGAACTTATAAATTCATTTTTTGAGTTATCCCAGACAATTTCAAGCGGAAAACCGCCGGAATTATCTCAGCTTAATCTTGTATCCGTTCTTGAGGAGTCTATCGTCCACTACTATGATGACTATTGCAGTAAAAACAGGCAGATCATTCTGCAATGCAACAAGCATAAGCTGATGATTTCTTCAAACAGAAATATGCTTCTGCGTATTTTTGACAATCTTATAAATAATTCGCTGAAACATGGCTGCGGCGACCTTGTAATTACTGTTGCAGAGGATAATGCAATAGCAGTTGAAATTAAAAATAATCTGCCCTCTGCCGAACTTGATATTGACCATATTTTTGACGAATTTTATACTACGGATATTTCCCGTACAAAGGGCAATACAGGTCTTGGGCTTGCCATAGCAAAACAGTTCACGGAAATTCTTGGCGGTTCTATAAATGCATCCGTCTGCGAGGGGTATTTCACTATGACAGTAAAACTAACATATAATAAAGAGGAGGTGAGATTATGACAATGTGTGCAACTATTCTTTCTGTTGAAAGGGGCAGACTTCTCGTACTTGACGATAAAACCGAACAGGAAGTTATTGTTAAAACGAGATGCTCCAATTTCAGAGAAGGCGAAAAAGTTAAAATTATATACAATGGTATCATGACTCTCAGTTTACCGCCGCAGATAAGCGCCGGCAGAATTCTCAGATGCTGTGACTAACAAAAGGGGACGCAAAACGTCCCCTTAATTTTTATACGTGTTTCAGTCTGCGAAATAAATATATCTTGCCTGTGCTGTTCTCCTTGAGCTTTGCTCTGAGAAATACTGTAAATGCTATTCCGTTTATAAGAAGTGCTCCCAGCCATGCCGCAATTTCTGCGTAAGATGTTGCCGCAAATCCCAGTTTTTCCGTAAACAGCACTATTACAGCCACTCTCATTACCATTTCTACTATGCCTGAAATCATGGGGAATAACGGCTTGCCCATGCCCTGACATCCGCTTCTTACTACGAAAAGGAAGTCTACTGCAAATATCATAATTCCGCTTCTTACAAGATATATCATCGCCAGTTCTATCTGCTGTTCTCCGTTGAGCATGAGCGATGCAAGAAATCTTGGGAAAAATACCATTACAGAGCCGAATATGAGATATGTTATAACTGCTATTGTCATACATACTCTGAAGCCTTCTGCAATTCTGTCGTATTTCTTTGCTCCGTAATTCTGACTTGTAAATGAGGACATTGTTATTCCGGCTGTGCAGGCAGGCTGCATAAAGAGATTTATATACTTGCTGCAAGCAGAATATGCAGAAGTAAAAGCAACACCCATACCGTTGACGAAATACTGCACTGTCATGCATCCTACAGCTGTTATGGAATTCATAATTGCCATGGGAATTCCGTTTTTCAGCAGTTCAAGATATATTCCGAAATTCTCCTTGAAATGCTCCTTTTTAAGTCGGATTTCTTCAATCTTCACCAGCTTTGCAAGACATATAGCTGCGGAAATAACCTGAGAGAGAATAGTGACAATTGCAGGACCTTCCACACCCATGTGAAGAATATAAATTGACACCCAGTTGAATACTATATTGAATATTGTCGAGAATACTATAGCTATAAAGGGAGTCTTGCTATCGCCAAGTGCACGGAGTATGCTTGCACAGAGATTATACGCTATTGTGCTGAAAAGTCCGCCGAAAATGATATATCCATAAAGAAGACTATCAGCCATAATCACATCAGATGTACGGAGCATTATTAGTACAGGACGGAGGAATATAATACTTACCGCTGTCAGCAGTATTGTTATAAACACCGATAGGGTTATTGACGAAGCCACAGACTTTTTAAGTCCCTCGCTGTCCTTTGCGCCGTAATACTGGGCAATGCTTACAGAAAATCCGTTTGTCAGTCCCAGAGAAAAGCCAATGACAAAAAATGTCAGAGAGGACATATTTCCTACCGCTGCAAGCGGGTCATCTCCTAAACCTTTTCCCACTATCATCGTATCAGCTATTGTGTAAATCTGCTGCAGCATATTTGTAAGCAGCATGGGAAAAAAGAATTTCAGTATTATCGGCGTAGTTTTGCCTTTTGTCAAATCATACGTCTTTGCCATAAGACATCTTCCTTTCATGGACTTTTTCAGTTTTCTTTCTCTTTACACTTAGATTATACTAAATTTATTTTTGAAATTATATCAAAACTATGGCTTTTCTTTCTGAAATATGGTATAATTATGAGAGAGTATTATCAGAAAGAGGTGAACACTATGAATACCAACCGTGACTTGAACTACCGTCTGTATATCCAGCATGAGGAAAAATTCCACAGAACGTCCTTTGACAGGGAAATGTCACACTATCACGCTGTCAGTTCCGGCGACACTGAACAGGTAAAACGAAACTTTGAGGAGAGAATCCGCCACAACTATGCTGATGGAAAGGGCGTTCTGTCTGATAATTCTATACAGAATGTCCGCTATCACTTCGTTATTGCTGTTGCAATGACATCACGGCTGTGCATACTCAACGGTATGAATCACGATGTAGCATATACCCTCAGCGATATTTATATCAGAAAAGCCGACAAAAGCAATTCTGCTGATGAAATTGTGGAAATGCTGGGAGAAATGTTTGTGGATTTCTCAGAGCGCATGAGAGAAATAAAAAAGAATAATGCTACATCCATTCACATAAGAAAATGTATTGACTTTATCTATGAACATCTCTCTGAAAAGCTTACAGTTGTAATTGCAGCAGAACATCTCGGACTTGATCCGACTTATCTTTCAAAGCTTTTTATGAAAGAAACAGGTACAAGCTTCCGTCAATTCATAATTAACACGAAAATCAGCGTTGCAAAAAATATGATTATTGATTCTGATTTGTCATTTCTTGACATCTCCCTTTCTCTTGGATTTTCCTCCCAAAGCGCATTTATTTTCGATTTCAAGAAGATTACAGGAGATACTCCGAGTAATTTCCGAAAAAAATACAACAGTATATAATAGAAAGGATCCTTTTAATGTTCAAACCTTACAGCCGCAGAGTTTATTATTATGAAACCGATAAAATGGGGATTATGCACCATTCAAATTACATACGCATATTTGAGGAAACACGTGTAGATTTTTTACAGCAGGCAGGCTTCCCCTTCTCCGAAATGGAAAGCCGTGGACTTCTTATGCCTGTTCTCTCCGTTGACTGCTCATATAAGCATCCCCTGAAATTCGAGGACAAATTTGAAGTTGACCTGACGATTACAAAATTCAACGGGGTTTCACTTTATGTATCATACATCATCACAAAGGCTGACACAGGAGAAATATGTGCAACGGGCAGTTCTTCCCACTGTTTTACTGACGAGGAGCTTAAACCTGTCCGCACTAAAAAAGCTCATCCTGATATTTTCAAGGTATTTAACGATTATATGCTCAGCAAAAAAGATAAATAATACTAAGTTTTAGAGGTTCGCTTATGGCTTTTTTGAAAGGCTGTAAAAAATTCTCTTGTAATTTTTTTATATTCGTGTTATAATATACTTACTTGTAAAATATACTTATTCAAAAGTATCCGAAAGGAGAAGAAAAATGGCTATTACAGAAGCAGTTGAAAATTATCTTGAAACAATACTTATATTGTCAAAGGCTCAGCCTGACGTCCATGCTATAGATATATGCTCATATCTGGGATATTCACGCCCTACCGTTTCAATTATCCTCAAAAAAATGAAAGACGAAGGACTTGTCAATGTAAACAGCGATAACCACATCACCCTTACCGACGAAGGACGTAAAATCGCTGAAAGAATCTTTGACCGTCATAATCTGCTGTCAGCATTTTTTATTTATCTTGGCGTAAAAAAGGATCAGGCTCTGGAGGATGCCTGCAAAATCGAGCACGACCTTTCTCAGGAAACCTATGACCTGCTGAAAAAGCACTACGAAAAACTGATTGAAAACAGCGATAAACAGCAATAAGGAGCAATAATGGATAAATATAATACATTCCGACAGGATTTTCCTGTGTTTACTTATAAGAATTACAAAATTTCTGAATCAGAAGATACCATTGAAATCCGTTACTTCTTCTCTATTGACGGACTTGCTGAATTTAATCCTTCGTGGATTTTCCCGAAACCTGCGGATTTTTCCGCAGAAAATGACCTGACCTTTGAGCGTCTTGCATTTTCTCTCGGTATGGCAGAGGCTGTCAGCTACTGGAAAGCTGCCTGTTCCCCTGTTATGCATGTTGAATGTGGCGAGCTTTCCCCTGAACAGATTCAGTGGTGGAAAAAGCTCTATTTTCTCGGTCTTGGCGAGTTCTTCTACATCAACGGCATAAACGCTGATATGGACAGCTTTATCAATATTGAATCTGTCGGAAAATTCGGATGTTCTTCCCCTGCTGAACGTCCTGCACCGGAAGGATGCCTTGTGCCAATCGGCGGCGGAAAAGATTCCGCACTTACTCTCGAAACCCTTACGCAGGCAGATATGAAATGCCGATGCTACGCTATAAACCAGCGCTGCTCCATTACGGAAACCGTAAGGGCGGCTGGTCTTTCCGATGATACGCTTATAACAGCAAAAAGAAATTTTGACCGTTCTCTTGTTGAACTCAACAAACAGGGATTTCTCAACGGTCATACCCCCTTTTCGTCTGTTGTGGCATTTTCTGCGGAAATTACCGCATACCTCCACGGTCTGAAATATATCGTTCTCTCCAACGAAGACAGTGCTAACGAAAGTACTGTTGCAGGTCAGGATGTTAACCACCAGTATTCCAAAAGCTTTGAGTTTGAGCAGGATTTCCACAGCTATGAAGAAAAATATCTGGGTACGGGAATATACTATTTCAGCTTTCTCCGTCCCCTTTCCGAATTTCAGATTGCAAAGATGTTCGTCAGCCATAAAAAATATCTCTCTGTATTCAGAAGCTGTAATCTCGGCAGCAAAGTTTCCCCTGATATATGGTGCGGCGACTGTCCGAAATGTCTTTTCGTGACACTTATTCTTTCGCCATTCCTTACTGTTGATGAACTGACGGAAATATTCGGAAAAGACCTTCTCAATGATGAGAATATGGAAAATTATTTCATTGAGCTTATTGGAAAATCGGAGCATAAGCCCTTTGAATGTGTGGGAAGTATAGACGAGGTTAATCTTGCTGTATCTCTCGCTATTGAAAATATTATTGAAACTGGCGGAGATATGCCTCTGCTTTTCAGAAAATATATGGATATAGGCGCATATCAGCCTGAACTTATTGCTGCAAAAAATACGGAATACTGCGGAAAATACAGCGAAATCAATCTCCTGCCGACAGAATTTGCAGATATACTAAAAAGAGAAATGGAGCGACTTCTTTGATTACAAATAAATTTACAGAATATATAAAAAATTATACAGAAGGCAAATCTGTCTGTATTCTCGGCTTTGGCAGAGAGGGAAAATCCACTTACAATATACTGAAAAAGTACTGTTTACCCGCTGAAATTGCCATTTCCGACCTCAACAATATTGACCGTGAAGCAAATAATCTCCCCGATGATGTAAAGCTTATCTGCGGCGAAAATTATCAGGACTGCCTTGATGACTTCGATATGGTTTTCAAAAGTCCCGGAATCGTCCTCAACAAGCATCCCAAAGAACTGAAATGCCTTATAACTTCGGAAACTCAGGTATTTTTCGAGGTGTACCGTGAGCAGATAATCGGCATTACCGGCACAAAGGGCAAGAGCACTGTAAGCTCACTTATATATCATATTCTCAAGGAAAGCGGCATGGACTGCCGCCTTGCAGGAAATATCGGTATTCCTGTATTTGACATAGCAGAAGGCATGACGGAAAATACACTTGTAGTATGCGAGTTGTCCTGCCATCAGTTGGAATATATGACCGTATCCCCTGCCTGTGCTGTTTTTCTTAATCTTTTCGAGGAGCATCTCGACCACTACGGCACTCTGGAAAATTACCGCAAGGCTAAGAAAAACATCTATATTCATCAGCAGGACGGCGACAGCCTGCTCATTGAAAGCAGTATTGCTCCTCGTCTTTCCAACGCCAATGTTTTCTCCCTGTCTGCGGAGGATTCCAAGGCTGATATTTTTGTCAGCAACGGCATTGTAGATGACAACAACAACGGTGATACCTACATTATCCCCACTGAAAAAATAAAGCTTTTGGGTGTTCACAATCACTACAACATCGCTGTTGCACATTTTATTACTGCGCCATTTGTGAATCACAAGCAGTTTGATTCTGCTCTTTGCAGCTTTAATCCTCTTGCGCACCGCCTTGAATATGTCGGAAAATTCGGCGGAATCCGCTGGTATGACGACTCTATTTCCACTGCCTGCGCAACTGCAATTGAAGCTGTGAAAAGTGTTCCTGATGTTAAAACAATTCTTATCGGCGGAATGGACAGAGGAATTGATTATACTACTCTTGTTGATTTTCTTAAAACCGCAGATATTAACGTTATCTGTATGGAAACTTCAGGCAAGCGTATTTACGATATGATACAAGCGGCGGATTATGCCGATTTATCACGTATTCACTTTGTTCCACATTTAGAGGACGCTGTAAAACTTGCAGCTGAAATAACTCCCGAGGGTATGAGCTGTGTACTCTCCCCTGCTGCCGCAAGCTACGGCATTTTCAAGAACTTTGAGGAGCGTGGAGATGTCTTCAAGGAATTGGTAAAAAAGATATAATAAAAGGAGTATTTTTATATCGGACTTTATCATTCCAATCTATAAGCATGGTATCATCCAAACAAAATGACGTAAATCTAATAATTGAAAGAAGAATAAATATGAAAAAGAAGTTACTGATTATATTTCTTGTTGTATTACCAATTTCATGTATTGTTTTCTTTTTCATGATAACACTCTCCTTACGCAACAATCATAGTTTTGTAACAGCAGCTAATATGAATGCTAAGGTGTATTACAAATACTTCACGAATGGTCAGATAAATCTGAATGTTATTGATAATTTTGGAAAAGACGGAACTTTTTATATTTATGGAGAATGTACTGATTACGAGAGCTTTACAGCTTATTCAGGAGATGTTGTTAAAGAAAATAAACTTATTTACGGCTTTGAATCACCACCAACAAACTACTGGGCAATAAAAGTTCACAATGGAACAGTAGTAGCAGCATGGTCGTCAAATTTTCCACTTAAAGAAGAACAGTTAGTTGCATATTCTATTGAAGAACAAGAAAAGCAAGCAAATTTATTTGATAAATCCACTAATACCAAAATAATAGGTTATTACGAATATAAGTCTAATAAATAAGGTAAAGTTGTTCAGCCTTATAACAATAAACGATATTCTTTTTCAAATGTCTAAAAAAATGAATTTCGTTCTGAAATTTCGGACTGCCAAAGGCAAGCCCGTACACAAAACGACACAAAATAAGCAATTATTAGGGATTGCTTTTGGCGGTCCCTATAATAGACTTTTTCTGTAAACATAAAGGCGGTCATGCGACCGCCTTTCTTTTTATTTAAAAATTAACAGAATTATCTGCGATACTACTACTACTGAAATAAGGGCTACAGGATATGTTGCCGCATAAGCAGACGCTACATTCTCCGTCTTTGCCGTACCGATAAGCGTACCCAAAGCAGGAGTTGATGTCATACCGCCTGTAATTGAGCCGAGATTGTTCAACAGACTCAGCTTCAGCACATACTTTGCAAACAGGAATCCCACTATCATAGGAACTACTGTCATAATCACGCCGTAAAGGAAGTATACTCCCTTGAAGTATGTGACAAAATTTGCTCCGCCCGCAATTCCTGCACCGATAAGGAACAAAATAAGTCCGAATTCACGGAAAACTTTAAGAGTTGTATCTTTAGGCATAACCGACATTCTGCCGAATCTGCCGAAATGACCGAAAATCAATCCCATAAGCAGACATCCGCCTGTTGTGGTAAGAGAAAAACTGCCGAACTTGATTGAACCTGCGAATATACCAACAATTGCTGCAAGAGCAAAAGGCATAATTCCGAATTCGTCCATTTCTATAAGCTTACTCTTGTACTCTTTTTTTGAACCCTTTGTATCGGCTGTAATAAGCAATTCACGCTCCTTTACCATGTCAGCCTTCATAAGCTTAGGAATAACCTGAATAAAGAGTACCACACCGATTACACCAAAAAGATATGCTATACCATATCCTACAGTTACATAATCTTCCAGAATTGCGCCGTTTGCACGATCTGCAACTGTTGTCTTTGCCGCTGAAAATGCAGGAGTACTTGTCAGCGCGCCTGCAAGAAGTCCAACCAGCATTGACGCTGTATTTTCCACAGGCTCTCCCGAAATTTTAGTATCAAGGAGAATACATCCAGCGCAGGTAAGACCGCCTGTGATAATTATTACAAGTCCAAGCAATACGTAATTCTTGAAATTTTTCTTGAAATTTCCGAAGAAATTCGGTCCTGCAATAAATCCTACAGATGTTACAAAGAGAATAAGTCCCATATTTTCTACAACTTTAAGGGCATTTTTTACGTATGACTCCCCTGCAATCATAAGATTTTCGCTTAAATTATCATAGAAGAAACATCCGTAAAGCAGAGCGATTATGAAAACTCCGGCAGAGCCCAAAGATACGCCCTTAATTGTAATTCTTCCCAGTAAATAGCCAACTGCCGCAATGAAAAACACTGAAAAGACCAGAAAAGCAACAGATGTTACAGATATAGAAAAATCGCCTATGGTAATCAAATCCATAGTAAAAACACTTCTTTCTAAATAAATTTATTCAAAAATAACAATATGCCTATTCGCACAAATCGACGGACAGGGATTTTCCCTATACGTCCGCCGATTTATAATATTTACATTTTATGCTTTACGTGCATACTTAGGAAGCAGCATAGGTGATGCTGTTTCACTTGATATGCCTGCATTTTCGAGTTCCTTGCCGAACTTCTCAATGTGCTCCAGTGTAAGCTTTCCGGGAACTGCTGTTTCCTTAGCCTTTGCAGCAGCATTCATGCCTGCATCCCTGCCGAATACGATAACATCAAGAAGTGAATTTCCCATAAGACGATTTCTGCCGTGGATACCGCCTGCAACTTCTCCTGCCGCATAGAGATTTTCAACATCTGTGGAACAGTCAGCGGAGATATTAAGTCCGCCGTTCTGATAGTGCAGTGTGGGATATACGAGAATAGGCTCTTTGCGGATATCTATGCCGTATTTGCCGAACATACGCATCATTGCAGGAATTCTCTTTTCTATTGTACCCTCTCCATGCTTATATTCAATCATGGGAGTGTCAAGCCATACCGCCTTACCAAGAGATGTCTCGATTCCCTTGTCACGCTCTGTACACTCACGGATAATAGATGCAGCTGTAACGTCACGTGTCTCAAGGGGATGCATAAACACTTCACCGTCAATATTTATCAGCTTTGCACCCAATGAACGCACTTTCTCTGTAACAAGCGCACCGAAAAACTGCTCGGGATAGCCTGTACCTGTGGGATGATACTGGAGAGTATCCACATAGAGAAGTCTTGCGCCTACACGATAGCCAAGAATAAGTCCGTCTGCTGTTGCGCCATAGTGGTTGGATGTGGGGAAGCCCTGATAATGCAGTCTGCCTGCACCGCCTGTTGCGATGATTACAGTCTTTGCACGGGCAACAAGAAGCTCCTTTGTTTCCATATTCATGAGAACTGCGCCTGCTGCCTTACCATTTTCATCAAGGATAATTTCAACTGCCGCTGTAAAATCAATTACAGGAATTCCTCTGTTGAGAACTTCATCACGGAGAGTACGCATGATTTCTGCACCTGAATAGTCCTTAGCTGCGTGCATACGCTTACGGGATGTACCGCCGCCGTGAGTTGTCACCATTGTGCCGTCAGCCTCTTTATCAAACTCTACGCCGAGATTGTTGAGCCACTGAATAGCTTCAGGAGCTTTTGTAACAAGATTCTTTACCAGTTCAGGCTTTGCTGCAAAATGTCCGCCGCCGAATGCGTCTATATAGTGGATTGCAGGAGAATCATTTGGCTTATCTGCCGCCTGAATACCGCCTTCTGCCATCATTGTGTTAGCGTCACCGATACGGAGCTTTGTTACAATCATTGCCTTTACGCCGGCTTCATCTGCCTCAATAGCTGCGGAGGCACCTGCTCCGCCGCCGCCGATGATGAGTACGTCTGTGTCGTAATCGGGAGCAGAAAGGTCAACATCAGCTGCGGAAATTCTGCTCTTGCCCTGTAAAAGCTCTGCAAGCTGCGTGGGAACTTTTTCGCCCTTGTTCACGCCTGCAGAAAGAACAGTAAATTCATCCTGTTTATAGTCGGGATGGAAAGTTGCAAGGAGAGTTTCCTTTTCCTCTGCCGTCTTTCTTCTCGGCTCTAAATCGGCATTTTCGGCTCTTTTTTCTGCAACGATTTTTGCCAGTTCATTGAATTTTTCAATTTTGTACATGGCTGCTCCTCCTTACTTCTCAATCTCTCGTGTATTGTAAAGCTCCTTGATTTCATCAATGGGCTTCTGCATCAGATTTTCGATAAGCTCCTCAAAAGTGCCATCCTTGATTTCCTTTACTCTGTCCTCAAGATGACCGCAGCCGGGGGCAAGATACTTACCGTTAAGTCGTCTTGCAAGCATTGCTACCTGAGGATGTGAAATTCCTGCGGGACAGCGTGATGAACATACGCCGCACATTACGCAGTCAAAGCTTTCCTCAGCGCATTTCTCGTATTCGCCACGCTGAGCATAAGCTATATACTGCATAACATTAAGCTCCTGAGTACAAGCCTTTGTGCAGGCATTACAGCCGATACAAGCGTATATTTCGGGATAAAGCTGCATCATTATCTGCTCTGTAGGCTTGATTTCCTCAATATTGTAAATCTGCTTTACAAGGGGGAAGAAAGGCAGCGTTGCAACGTACATACCTTCCTGAATTTCTGTCTGACACGCAAGACAAGCGTGAAGCTCCTGTTTGCCGTGTATTCTGTAAATGGTAGCGCAAGCACCGCAGAAGCCGTTTCTGCATCCGCAGCCTCTAACCAGATCATAGCCTGCGTATTCCATAGCAGTCATAATTGTCAGTCCTTCAGGCACGGTATATTTCTTGCCGAAAAGATAGACATTTACCATATTATCCATTGCAATAACCTCCTGTTAATATTCATCGGGGAGAGCGTCAAGTTCATCAAAACGGAATACAGGGCCGTCCTTGCATACGTACTTATTGCCGATATTGCATCGTCCGCACTTACCCACACCGCACTTCATGCGCAGCTCCATTGTGGTATAAACCTGAGTTTCAGTGAATCCCAGCTCCTTGAGTCCTGCAAGAGTAAATTTTATCATTATGGGAGGACCGCACACAAGTACAGTCTTGTTTGTAGAAGGCGCAAGCTCCTTGACATAATTCGGAACAAAGCCTACATGACCGTCCCAGCCCTCCTGCGGATTGTCAATTGTGAGGTTTACCTGAATATTCGGGTCTGCCATCCATTCGTCGATAATTTCCTGATAGTCAACAAGGTCATCCTTTGAACGTGAGCCGTATACGATCTGAACTTCACCGTAATTCGCCCTGTTGTCACGGACATAGTTGATTACAGAACGGAGAGGCGCAAGTCCGATACCGCCTGCAATAAACAGCAAATCCTTGCCCTTCAATTCGGTTTCAACGGGGAAGTAATTGCCGTAAGGGCCTCTGATTGTTATCTGCTGTCCCACATCCATAGCATGAAGCCAGTTTGTAAGGCATCCGCATTTCTTAATGCTGAACTCCATGTACTCCTTATTTGTGGGAGATGAAGTAATAGAAAACATTGCTTCACCCACACCGGGTATGGAAAGCATTGCACACTGTCCTGGCTTATGCTCAAAAACCTTTCCGCCCTCCAGTGCATTTACTCTGAATGTCTTTACATCGGGAGTATCCTGACGGACATCGGTAACAACGCCCACAAGGGGTATTAATGTATCATTATTCATTATTTATCCTCCAATGCTTTCATAACCTTGACGATATTCATAGAAATGGGACACTTTGAAAGGCATCTTCCGCAGCCAACACAGCCGAATTCGCCCTCATGATTTGAGGGATGATATACCAGCTTGTGCATGAAACGCTGTCTGAAACGTTCAAGCTGAGAATTTCTGGAGTTTCCGTGAGCCATTTTGGTAAAATCAGAATACATACATGAATCCCAGCAGCGGAAACGCTTTATGCCGTTTCCTGTGTCAAAGTCACGGATGTCGTAACACTGACAAGTAGGACATACAAATGTGCACGTACCGCAGCCGATACATGACTCCGAAAGTTCCGCCCATTTTTCGGAGCTGAAATGCTTCATGAGTCTTTCTCCGCCAAATGAATCGGTTTTAAGATTTGCAAGGGGCAGGCGTTTAAGTATATTTCTTGTATTTTCCTGAACCTTTGCAAGCTGTGCAGGATTTCCCTCCTCAAGCATATCGGAAATTTCCGCCATAAATTCCTTGCCCTTTTCAGTATTCGCAAGGAAGGAATATCCTGTACCGTCTGGGAATACAGAAACATCTCCGCCGGGCATTGTTGGATTTATTCCGAAAGTTGTGCAGAAACAGGTTTCCTCAGGACGGGTACACGCCATTGTCACGATTGTGCCATGGTCACGGCGGTTTTTATAGAATGTATCAACAGGCTCGCTGAGAAATACACTGTCAAGTATGCCGAAGCTTCTTGCATCACAGGCACGAACGCCGAATATAACGAAATCCTCGTGTTCGCTGCGGATGTCTTTCACCTCAATGGTCTTGCCGCTGAGTCTGAACTCCGCAAGATTTTCAGTCTGAGGGAAAAAGAAATCCTTTGCACTTCTCACAGTATTAAGAGCGCTGCTGAGTGTCATTCCGCTTTCATATTTTTTATACTCCGCAGCCTTATCCTCACGGTCAACAGGGATATAAAGAGTCTGCTTTGATGCGATTCTGTCAAAAAGGTCATTTAACTTTTCAGCTGATATTCTGAACATTACTCAACACCCCTTTCGTGAACGATTGAAGGTTCACAATCGTCTGTATCATAATCCGTAAGAGGACATTTTGACGTAGTATCTGCGCCTGCCTGATACTCACCATAAAGGCTGTTTATATCCTTGATGAACTTTCTGTTGAGCAGGTGAAGCGGAATATTCTGGGGGCAAACTCTTGAACATTCGCCGCAGTCAGTACATCTTCCTGCAACGTGAAATGCACGTATAATATGGAACATATTCTCCTCAAAGCTGTCAGCTGCCGCCTTCTGGTCAATGCCTGACTTAGGATTGTCAAACACACAGTTTTCACAGGTACACGCAGGGCAAACGTTACGGCAGGCATTGCAGCGTATGCACTTGGAAAGCTCCCCTCTCCAGAAGTCGTACCGCTCCTGAGATGTCATATTCTCCAGCTTTTCAACCATATCAAAACGTCTTGAAGCAAGAACATCGCCGTCCTCGCCTATAAGCTCATCATACACAACGTGCTTCTTGCTCTTGCAGTCTGCACATTTTCCGCTTACAGCCTCGTAAAAAGGCATGGTTTCTGTACCGTAGAGAGTCTCTATTTTCAGCGTGAAATTCTCATTCTTAACATCAAGTATACCGCTGATACCCTTTGCCTTTATCTTTTCCATATCCAGCTTAGGGCCGCCGGGAATTCCGATAACATACACGTTTTCACGGATAATTCTGTGCTCCTTTAAAAGCTGATTGAAGCTGTATGTATCACAGGGTTTGAGGAAAGCAAGAATTTTCCCCTCTTTTCGTGACTCCTTGATGAGATACTTGGATAAATTTGCCTGAGTGAAATCATTGCAGACAAACTCTTTTTCAAGCTCCTCCGCTGTTTCAAATACAGCAGGAGTTGTATCGTAAACAAATTCGCCCTTTTTCCAGCCCATTACACGGTTAACCGTGCCGTCTGCAAGCAGCTCCTTTGCTCTTTTTATCATTGCTTCCTGCATCTGAGATCCTCCAATCTGCGGTTAGGGCCAAGCTTTCTTACATCTTCGGTAAACTGGTTCATAACAGCTGCAAACTTCGCACCCTCGGCAGCGGATACCCATTCAAGACGGGTTCTGTTACGCTCAATTCCGAGAAAATCCAGCATACTGTAAAGAAGTGTAATTCTTCTTCTCGTAAAATAGTTACCTGATGTGTAATGACAGTCGCCAGGATGACATCCGCATATAATAACGCCGTCTGCTCCCCTCTGGAATGCACGGAGTATGAATATAGGGTTTACTCTGCATGAACAGGGAACACGGATTATCTTTACATTTGTGGGATAATTCAGTCTGTTTGTACCTGAGAGGTCAGCTCCTGCATAAGAACACCAGTTACAGCAGAAAGCAACGATAACAGGCTCAAAATTTTCATTTACTTGCATATTGCGTCTACCTCCGACATAATCTGGCTGTTTGAGAAGCCGTTGAGATCCATTGCACCTGAAGGACAGGCAACCGTACAAGCACCGCATCCCTGACAAACAGCAGGATTAACGCTTGCCACACGGCGGATTGCCGTTGTGCGGTCAGGCATTCTGAATTCCTTGTCCTGATATGTGATAGCACCGTAGGGACATACCTTTTCACAAGCGGAACAGCCGTTGCACATCAGCTCATCTGAATGTGCCACACAAGGATTACAGGTTATGCTGTTCTTGCAGAGAAGCCCAATAGCCTTTGCTGCCGCTGCACTTGCCTGTGCAACTGTTTCAGGAATATCCTTAGGCCCTTGACAAGCACCTGAAAGGAATATACCTGCTGTTGCAGATTCCACGGGGCGGAGCTTCGGATGCGCCTCTGTAAAGAAATCGTTTGTATCCATCTGGGTTGTAAGCATTGTAGCAAGAGGACGAGCTGTCTTGTCTGGCTCAATAGCTGCTGCAAGTACAACCATA
This sequence comes from Ruminococcus sp., assembly GCA_017517145.1. Taxonomy (GTDB): domain Bacteria; phylum Bacillota; class Clostridia; order Oscillospirales; family Ruminococcaceae; genus Ruminococcus. The sequence goes on along the minus strand of JAFXAJ010000114.1, from coordinate 14,412 downwards.
TCAGCGTCAATGTGAAGCTGTTCATTTGAAAGCAGGTCAGACGCCTGAACATCAATTGTTCCATCAGCTTTCGGACTTACCTTGCCTACCATACCCTTGATGTAATGTACGCCGTACTGTTCAACGGCACGACGATAGAACTCGTCAAAGTTCTTGCCGGGAGTACGAACATCTATATAGAATACATAAACCTCTGTATCGGGATATTTCTCACGAATAAGCATAGCGTGTTTTGCGGTATACATACAGCATATCTTTGAGCAGTAGGGTTTTCCCTTTTCGTCATCGCATCTTGAACCAACACACTGAACAAATACAATTGTGTGAGGGTGCTTTTTATCCGAGGGACGAAGAAGTGTTCCGCCGTTAGGGCCTGCGGCATTCATAAGTCTTTCAAGTTCAAGTGATGTCACTACATCGGGACACCAGCTGTATGCAAATTCATCATACTTGTCAAGCTTTATGGGATTGAATCCCGTAGCAACAACGATTGCACCATATTTCTGTTCAACAAAACGGTCAGTCTGCTTGTAGTCAATTGCGCCTACAGAGCACACCTTGGAGCAGATTCCGCACTTGCCGTTTTTAAGCATCATGCAGTAATTCGGGTCAATTGTAGCAACCTTTGGAACTGCCTGTGTAAAAGGAATATACACAGCTGTTCTGTTGTCAAGTCCCATATTGAACTCGTTAGGAACCTTCTTCATGGGACACTTTTCTGTACAAAGTCCGCATCCTGTACACTTTGTTTCATCAACGAAACGAGCCTTTTTCTTGATTGTTACTGTGAAATTACCTACAAATCCCTTTACATCGGAAATTTCGCTGAATGAATGAATTGTAATTTTCTCATTCTGTGCCGCTTCAACCATTTTTGGAGTAAGGATACAAGCAGCGCAGTCAAGAGTTGGGAAAGTCTTGTCAATCTGCGCCATTTTTCCGCCGATAGTAGGCTCTTTTTCAACAATATCAACTTCAAAGCCTGCTTCTGCAATATCAAGGGCAGTCTGAATACCTGCAATACCGCCGCCGATAACAAGGGCACGTTTTACAACAGGACTTTCTCCTGCTGTAAGAGGCGTATTAAGATGCACCTTGGCAACAGCCGCTTTTCCGAGGACTACAGCCTTTTCCGTAGCGGAAGCTATATCCTTATGAATCCATGAACACTGCTCACGGATGTTTGCAATTTCCACAAGGTAAGGGTTAAGTCCTGCCGCAGATGCCGCTTTTCTAAATGTATTTTCGTGCATACGGGGAGAGCATGAGCATACCACAACGCCTGAGAGATTATGCTCCTTGATAGCAGCCTTTACTAAATCCTGTCCCGATTCGGAGCACATATACTGATAATCCTGTGATATAACTACTCCCGGCTCATTTGCAAGAGCCTGAGCAACAGCCTTAACGTCAACCGTAGCAGCAATATTTGTACCGCAGTGGCAGACAAAAACACCTATTCTCTGCATATCTGCTCCTCCTTACTTTGTATATTTTCTGAATGCTGTAACGATTGCCTGCTGGGGCATATCATCGTCAAGCATTGCTGGTATCTGGTCGGGTATAAGGTGATTATTTCCCTGTTTGCGGACTGCTGTAAGGCGTACAGCCTCCACAACCTTTGCCGGCTCAACACCTCTGGGACATCTCTCCACACAGGCAAAGCAGGTCAGGCATTTATACAGGGAATCTGAGTTCAGAAGCGGCTCAATATCCCCTTTTTCAACCATATAGACAAACTGATGAGGATGATATTCCATTTCAGCGTATGAGGGGCAGGTAGCAGTACATTTTCCGCATCTCATGCACTTGCGGACGTTTACTCCGCTTGTAATATCTATCCAGTCCTTTTCATTCTTATTCATTGCCGTCCTCCTTCAATCCGAGAGCCTCCGCAAGAAGCTCTGTGAAGTAGTACACAGGCATATCGCTGCCTGAATTTTTCTTTAAATTGTAAAGACAAAGAGGACAGGCTGTAATTATCATATCTGCGCCCATTTCCTCAGCCGAAGCCATAACAGCACCGCTTCTCTTTGCAGCCTGAGCTTTGTCCTCCATGGTGATATATCCGCCGCAGCACTCGTTTCTCTGGGCATAAATCACGGGAGTTCCGCCGATTGCTCTGATAAAATCCTCCATTATAACAGGATTTTCAGGGTTATCCATAGCAAGAGCCTTTGAGGGACGGAGAAGCAGGCAGCCGTAATATGCCGCAATTTTCTTTCCCTTGAAAGGATTCACAACCTTTTCTTTAAGCTTGTCGAATCCAACCACATCACGGAGCAGCTCAAGATAGTGATAAACCATAGTTTCACCCTTGTAGGCTTCTTCAAGTCCGAGATAACGCTGAACTTTGACAGCCATGGCTTCATTGCGGGCTATATCGTAATTTGTCTGCTTTATAACATTGTGACAGGCAGAGCATACAGTTACAAGTCCTTTTGTTTCTTTTCCTGCCATAAGGGTTCTTACAGCAGAAAGCTTTGTAGAAACTTCATTTGTTGCTGTAGTATAAGCACCGCCGCAGCACTGCCAGTTTTCAGGCTCAACAAGGCTGATGCCGAGAACTTCTGCCGCTGCTCTTGCGTATGTATCCAGCTCCTTAGCCTTGGTTCTCAGGGTACAGCCCGGATAATATGTAAACGTTTCCATAGCATTTTCCTTTCTGATTAATGCCTTAAACCATCTGTTCGGGATGGAAAACCTCGTCAAACTTCTCAGCTGTGAGGAATCCAAGCTCCACGCAGGCTTCTTTAAGGGAAATATTGTCTTTAAATGCCTTCTTTGCAGTCTTTGCAGCGTTCTCATAGCCGATGTAGGGGTTGAGTGCTGTTACCAGCATAAGGGAATTGTGGAGATTGTGGTGCATCTTCTCTTTATTAGCCTTTATGCCTACTGCACAATTGTTGTTGAAGGACATAATCGACTCTGCAAGAAGTCTTGCGGACTGTAAGAAATTATATGCACAAACAGGCATAAATACGTTCAGCTCAAAATTACCCTGTGAAGCTGCCATACCTACTGCCACATCATTTCCCATAACCTGCACTGCAACCATTGTTGCCTGCTCGCACTGTGTGGGATTTACCTTACCGGGCATAATTGATGAACCCGGCTCATTTTCGGGAATGAATATTTCTCCCAGACCGTCACGGGGACCTGACGCAAGCCAGCGTACATCGTTGGCTATTTTCATCATGTCCGCAGCAAGAGCTTTCAGTGCACCATGAGCAAATACGATTTCATCCTTAGAAGTAAGAGAGTGGAATTTATTCGGAGCTGTCACGAATTTCTTTCCTGTAATAGCGCTTATAGCTTCGGCGGACTTTTCTGCAAAGCCTTCGGGAGCGTTGAGTCCTGTACCTACCGCTGTACCGCCGAGAGCAAGCTCTTTCAGCTCCTCGCAGGAAGAAATAATCATCTTTCTGTCTTTTTCAAGAGAAGAACGCCATCCGCTAATTTCCTGAGAAAATTTAATGGGAGTAGCGTCCTGAAGGTGAGTGCGTCAGCTTTTAACGATACCTTCATTTTCAGCTTCAAGTCTGATAAATGTTTCAATAAGGGTATCGACAGCGGGAATAACTTTATCCTCAATGGCAATTACAGCCGCAATATGCATAGCTGTGGGGAAAGTATCATTGGAGGACTGGCTCATATTTATATCATCATTTGGATGAAGAAGCCTGCTTCCTGCGATTTCATTTCCTCTGTTAGCAATTACCTCGTTTGCGTTCATATTGGACTGCGTACCGCTTCCTGTCTGCCATACAACAAGAGGGAAATGCTCGTTGAGAGCACCGCTTATTACCTCATCGCAAGCCTGAGTTATAGCGGACAGCTTTTCATCTGTCATCTTCTCAGGTTTCAGCTCATGGTTGGCAATAGCCGCAGCTTTTTTAAGGATTCCGAAAGCATGAGTTATCTCACGAGGCATAGTCTCAATGCCCACGCCGATAGGAAAATTCTCATGGCTTCTTTCGGTCTGTGCAGCCCAGTATTTATCGGCAGGCACTTTTACCTCGCCCATTGAGTCATGTTCAATACGATAATCCATTGTAATTACCACCTTAAATAAAGATTTTGCTCACTTTCCGCAGAAGATAGTGAATTTTTTAACAATTGCTGCCGTCAGAATTGAGTCGGTAAGACAGTGTAGCAAGACTGTCGCCGAGATGTACGTTTTCCACTGCAATATCAGAATGATTTATACGCAGGTCATAATGGGTGAAATTCCAGAATGCCTTTACACCCTTTGCTATCAGGCGTTCAACTTCCTTGGATGCCGCTTCACTGGGTATGCAGAGTATAGCGCACTGCGGCTTAATTTCATCGCAGAATGAATCCAGTCCGGCAACGTCCGATACTTCAAGATTGCCTATCTTATCGCCTATAACAGTAGGATTCGTGTCAAATATCCCCACAAGTTCAAAACCCTTGCTTTTAAAATCTATATGGGACGCTATTGCTCTGCCGAGATTTCCTGCACCAAGGAGTATCATAGGCGAAATTTTATTCAGTCCCAGTATTCTGCCGATTTCCGATTTGAGTCCTGATACGTTATAGCCGTAGCCCTGCTGTCCAAATTCACCGAAGCAGTTAAAATCCTGACGTATCTGGGATGCAGTCAGTCCCATTTTTTCGGCAAGCTCTCTGGAGGATATGCGGACATAGCCGTTGACTTCCAGTTCACCGAGAAAGCGATAGTATCTTGGAAGCCTTCTGATTACTGAATTAGATATTGTATTTTTTGACATATTTCTGCCCTTCTTTATATGATGCGGAAGCTGTTTTTCAACAGCCTCCGCAATCGGCTGTTACATCATTTTATCAAGATTAACCTTGATTTCTTCGAGGAATGTCTTAGAATCAACCTTTTTCTTATTTTCCAGCTTTGAAATGAGGTAGAGATCGCCTGTCATGATACCGTTTTCAATTGTCTGGATTGTAGCCTTTTCAAGCTTATCTGCAAATTCGCAAAGCTCAGGAGTGTTATCCAGTTCGCCTCTCTTGCGGAGTGCCCCGCTCCATGCAAATATAGTTGCAACGGAGTTTGTAGATGTCTCCTCGCCTTTGAGGTACTTGTAGTAGTGACGCTGAACTGTACCGTGTGCAGCCTCATACTCGTAAATTCCATCGGGAGAAACGAGTACAGATGTCATCATAGCAAGTGAACCGTAAGCTGTAGAAACCATGTCAGACATAACATCGCCGTCATAGTTCTTGCAAGCCCAGATATATCCGCCGTTTGAACGGATAACTCTTGCTACAGCGTCATCAATGAGTGTGTAGAAATACTCAATACCTGCTGCCTCGTACTTCTCCTTGTACTCGTTGTCATAGATTTCCTGGAAAATGTCCTTGAATCTGTGGTCGTACTTCTTGGAAATTGTATCCTTTGTAGCAAACCATACATCCTGCTTTAAGTCAAGACCATAGTTAAGACAAGCTCTTGCAAAACCTGCAATAGAATCGTCAAGGTTGTGAAGTCCCTGAATAATACCGTCAGACTTAGCGAAATCATGAATAAGCTCACGTGTCTCGTTGCCCTGTGCGTCTGTCATAACAAGTTCAGCCTTGCAGCCTTTTTCAACACGCATTTCTGTGTTCTTGTAAACATCGCCGTAAGCATGACGAGCAATTGTGATAGGCTTTGTCCATGTGGGGATATAAGGCTCAATTCCCTTTACAATAATGGGAGTTCTGAATACAGTACCGTCAAGAGCAGCTCTGATTGTACCGTTGGGTGACTTCCACATCTGTGAAAGGTTGTACTCAGGCATTCTTGCAGCGTTTGGAGTAATTGTAGCGCACTTTACAGCAACGCCGTACTTCTTTGTAGCCTCAGCTGAATCAAGAGTAACCTGATCCTTTGTTTCCTCACGGTGCTTGAGTCCGAGATCGTAATATTCTGTGTTAAGCTCTACATAAGGAACGAGGAGAATATCCTTGATCCACTGCCAGAGGATTCGTGTCATCTCATCTCCGTCCATCTCAACGAGGGGAGTTTTCATAATAATCTTTGCCATTGGTTTTTACCTCCGTTTCGTATTTAACCCTTATCAGGTCATATCATTGCTGCAAGCAGCATTATCAGCAGTATGCCGAATAAAATCAGTCCGGCAAAATCAACTGCTTTCTGAAAATTAGTCCATTTGCCGCTTTTCAGGTGTCTGAAAATATTTACGCCCCAGAACATCATGAAAAGACCTACAAAAAATATCAGAATTCTGAGCATGCCCTCCGCAGAATCAGCTGTGGAGAGCAACGCTGTCAGATTAGTATTCATTATTTCATTGATTCTCTTGTGAAGTCAAGGAGTCCGCCTGCAAGGATAATATCCTTTGTACGTCCTGAAAGCTCGCAGAGAACAGGGATTTCAGCTCCGTTTGTCTTGTTTACGACAGTAAGCTCAGATTTGCCCTCGGCAATATCCTTTCTTACGTCAGCAAGTACAAGTACGTCACCTTCGTTAATCTTGTCGTAGTCAGCCTCGTTTACGAATGTAAGAGGAAGAATACCTGCATTTACGAGGTTTGCACGGTGAATACGTGCGAAGGACTTAACGAGAACTGCCTTTACACCAAGGTAGAGAGGTGCAAGTGCAGCGTGCTCTCTTGATGAACCCTGACCGTAGTTTGAACCGCCTACGATAATGCTCTTTCCAAGCTCCTTTGCTCTTGTGGGGAATGCCTCATCGCATACAGCAAAGCAGTGCTGTGAAATAGCAGGAATATTTGAACGGAGAGGAAGAATTTTCGCACCTGCGGGCATGATGTGGTCAGTTGTGATATTATCGCCTACCTTGAGAGATACAGGAGCATCAATTGTTTCAAGGAGAGGTGCTGTATCAGGATAAGGCTTGATGTTGGGTCCACGGAGAATCTCAACGCTGTCCATATCCTCAGCTGCAGCGGGAGGAACAACCATATTGTCGTTGATTGTGAATTCCTCAGGAAGCTTGAATTCAGGCATTTCACCGATTTCCATGGGATCTGTAAGGTATCCTGTAATAGCGGAAATAGCAGCCATTTCAGGAGATACGAGGTAAATCTGACCGTCCTTTGTTCCGGAACGTCCCTCGAAGTTTCTGTTGAATGTACGGAGGGAAATACCCTTGGAGTTAGGTGACTGTCCCATACCGATACAAGGACCGCAGGCACTTTCAAGAATTCTTGCACCTGCATCTATAAGAGTTGCCAGTGCGCCGTTTTCAGCCATCATATTGAGAACCTGCTTTGAACCGGGAGCAATAGCAAGTGATACATCAGGGTGAACTGTCTTGCCCTTTAAGATGTGAGCAACCTTGAGCATATCAAGGAGTGATGAGTTTGTACATGAACCGATACAAACCTGGTCGATTTTAAGTCTGCCAATTTCCTCAACGCTCTTTACGTTGTCGGGAGAGTGAGGACAAGCAGCAAGAGGAACAAGCTCGCTGAGGTTGATGTTCAGTTCTTCGTCGTATACAGCGTCCTCGTCAGCAGCAAGGGGAACCCATACTTCCTCACGCTTCTGAGCCTTAAGGAACTGCTTTGTGATTTCGTCAGAGGGGAATATTGAAGTTGTAGCGCCAAGCTCTGCACCCATGTTTGTGATAGTTGCACGCTCAGGAACAGAGAGAGTCTTTACGCCCTCGCCTACGTACTCAATAACCTTTCCTACGCCGCCCTTAACGGACATACGTCTGAGAACTTCAAGGATAACGTCCTTAGCAGCAACCCAGGGACGAAGCTTACCTGTCAGGTTTACCTTAACAACCTTAGGGCAGGTTATGTAGTATGCGCCTCCGCCCATAGCAACAGCTACGTCAAGACCGCCTGCACCGATAGCAATCATACCGATACCGCCGCCTGTGGGAGTATGGCTGTCAGAACCGATGAGAGTCTTGCCGGGGATTCCGAATCTTTCAAGGTGAACCTGATGGCAGATACCATTTCCGGGACGTGAAAAATAAATTCCATGCTTCTTTGCAACAGAACCGATAAAACGATGGTCGTCGGCATTTTCAAATCCGCTCTGGAGAGTGTTGTGGTCAATATATGCAACTGAACGCTCTGTTTTTACTCTCGGTACACCCATAGCCTCAAATTCGAGATATGCCATAGTACCTGTAGCGTCCTGTGTAAGAGTCTGGTCAATCTTTATACCGATTTCCTGACCTTTGATATACTCACCGTCAACGAGATGAGCCTTCAGAATTTTTTCTGTAAGTGTTAAACCCATTTTTAATCATTCCTTTCCGGCGGACGATGCCGCTGTCACTGCTCCGAATCATAAATTCAGAGTTTCCCTTTATATTTTACACTATTTCAAAATTTTTGTCAAGAAATAAACAATATAAAATATAGCTGGAAATTCCTTTTTGTTAGTATAACAAAACAGCCCTGATAATCAGGGCTGTCTGAATTTAAAAGCTACTCAACGTCTGTTATGCAATTATCGTTTTCTCTCGCTTTTAATTCTTTACTGAAAAAATGCAAAACGATTATTGATACAAGTGATGTACATAACAACCAACCAAGAGAAAAAACAATTTTTACTATTTCTTCTAAAACATCTGTTATTCCACGGGGATTAATCTGAGGCGGTAAAAGACAGCATACAGAAAGCAGTCCAAGGGGAACAAAAAATAATGACGACAGAATTTTAAACACACGGCAAAGCTTGCTTGTTTTCTTTCTGACAAAGGAATAAATCAGAAACAAAACAAGTGCCAACCCATCAAAAAAGACCAGAATAATTGATAACCAGCCTATATAGCCCTGTGCTATTGATGAAGTTACATATCCCGTACTTATTGTATTGTCCTCAGGACAATAATTCAGATAAGCATGAGCCATATTTATAAATTTGTCTTCAATCTTTACAGGCTCTGTTATAGTAATTATATTGCCCGATTCATCAGCTACCACAAGACGCAATTTCTTGTAACGATGACAAAAAAGTGCATGACGCTCATTTCCGTTGTATGAACCTTCTCTACCCCATTCGTCTGAAATGTTGATACCGACAGTATCTCTGAAATGCACACGCAGGCTTCTGTATCCGTCCTCGCAATAATTTGCAAGCTCGCTGTCCTTTGGAATTTTTGTTTCCAGTTCGTTGAAATCAGTATACCATTCGTCACTTTCATCAAATTTTATAAGTATATCAAAAATATGGTTCTCATAAGGGTTTTCGTCAATATACTCACCGTTCTTGTCTGTTATACGTATTTCAAAGTGCGGTCCGTCATACATAAAACCGCTTAAAGAACAAAAGGCAACCAAGGACATCACAAGGATAATCACCAGTTTAACATAGCGTTTCATATACATCACCTGCTCAATATATCAAATCATTTCTGATAATATCTTCAAGAGTCTGTCTTTTTACTGCAATTCTTGATTCGCCGTTGTTTACGAATACAAGAGCAGGTCTGCAAAGTCTGTTATAGTTTGAGGACATCGAGAAATTGTATGCACCTGTAGCGCAGACAGCAATTATATCTCCTGATTCTGCGTGCTGGAGAGGCATATCTTCTCCGATAAGGTCGCCGCTTTCACAACATTTTCCTGCAATAGTAACTCTTTCGGAGCGCTCCTCCCCTGCCTTATTTGCAACAATAGCTTCATATTCCGACTTATACAGGATATAACGGGGATTATCCGCCATACCGCCGTCAACGGAAACGTAAGTTCTTATATTGGGGATTTCCTTTCTTGTGCCCACAGTATACAGCGTAATTCCTGCTGATGCTGCGATTGACCTGCCCGGCTCGATGTAAATGAAGGGACGGTTTACGCCCAGATTTTCACACTGGGAAATAACAACCTGTGAAACTCTTTCCATAAACACACCAAAGGGCTGCGGGTCATGTTCCTCAAGATACTTTATACCAAAGCCTCCGCCAAGGTTAAGCCCCTGTATTTCGTAATTCAGCTCATTCTTTATCTTTGCGATAAATTCAAGCATTACTTTTGCAGCTTCCTCAAAGGGAGCGATGTCGAAAATCTGTGAGCCAATGTGGCAGTGAAGTCCGTAAAGCTCCACATTTTCGCAGTTTAAAGCTTCTTTTACAGCATCGAAAGCCTCTCCTGTTTCAAGGGCAAAGCCGAATTTGCTGTCAATCTGTCCTGTTTTTACGAAATCGTGGGTATGTGCGTCAATTCCCGGCTTGATACGGAACATAATATGAGGCTTTTTGCCCATATTTCCTGCAATTTCAGACAGGCGATGAAGCTCATCAATATTGTCAACAATAATATGCCCTACACCAACTTCCAGAGCATATTCAAGTTCCTCGTTAGTCTTGTTGTTGCCGTGGAATCCGATTTTTGCAGGGTCAAATCCTGCCTTTACAGCAGTGTAAAGTTCTCCGATAGATACAGCGTCAAGTCCGAGTCCCTCGCTTCCGACTATACGGCACATTTCCATGCAGGAAAGTGCCTTGCTTGCATAGTGGACTCTGCCCTTTTCGCCATAGAATTTTCTGATATTTTCGTTGAAATCACGGCAGTTTTTGCGCACAAGCGCCTCGTCCATGACATAAAGGGGCGTACCATAAGTTTTTGCCAGTTCTACAGTATCAACACCGCCTATGGTGAGATTTCCGTTTTCATTTATACTTAAATTTTCAGATACAAACATATTTTTTCCGTCCTTTCGTGCGGAATATCAATCCTCCGCCACTTCCTCAACAATTGCCCTGAGTTCCTCTACGCCCTCAAAGGTCATAGAGGAAAAGGGTATAACGTGCATATCCTCAAAGCATGGTATTTCGTTCTTGAAAGCCTCCATACGCTTGATTCGCTCCATTTTTTTCAGTTTGTCAGCCTTTGTCAGAACGAGTATGAACGGCATTTCCGTGTCAATGAGAAAATCTATCATTTTCAGGTCGTCCTTTGTTGGAGCGTGGCGCATATCAATCAGCATGAATACTATGCGTATATCTCTGTCAGAACTGAGATAACCGTCAATAAGTCCCGACCAGCGCTCTTTTTCCGATTTTGCTACCTTAGCATATCCATAGCCGGGAAGGTCAACGAAATAAATATTCTCCAGACCGTAAAAATTTATAGTTGCCGTCTTACCCGGCACAGAGCTTACTCTTGCCAGATTTCTGCGGTTGAAAAGCTTGTTAATCAGAGTTGATTTTCCCACATTTGAATGACCTGCAAAGGCAATTTCAACTCTGTCGCCCTGTGGTATCTGGGAATATGTGCCATACGATGCAATATATTCCGCTTTATTGTAATTGAGCTTCATATCCGCCCTCCTTTACAAAAGTGCAGTATCCAGAACATCTGTGAGATTGTCTGCAAATACGAATTCAATATTATTTTTTACAGCGTCGTCAACTTCTTCCAGGTCAGGCTTGTTGTCAACGGGGATAATTACCGTCTTTATACCAAGCTTAAATGCAGCCATTGTCTTTTCACGGAGCCCCCCTATGGGAAGAACCTTGCCGTGAAGTGTGATTTCACCTGTCATAGCCACATCTGAACGCACTTTACGTCCTGTAAGTGCCGATACAATTGCAGTAGTAATTGTCACACCTGCGGAAGGACCGTCCTTCGGAACTGCACCTTCGGGAGCGTGGATATGCATATCCTTATTCTTGAAAAATTCCTTGTCAATGCCGTATTTATCTGCCACACTGCGCACGTATGTAACAGCAATTCTCGCACTTTCCTTCATAACATCGCCCAGAGAGCCTGTAATTTCAATACTTCCGGAACCGTCAAGAGCAAGTACTTCAAGGGGCATAACTGTACCGCCTACAGGTGTCCATGCCAGTCCGTTAACAACGCCTACCTGATCCTTGTCAGAAATAAGATCTCTTGTATACTTGTATACACCAAGCCAGCTTTCAAGCTCCTTAGCCTTTACAGTAAGGCGCTTTGCGTCACCGTCAGCAATTTTCTTAGCAGCTTTACGGCATACAGACGCAATATATCTTTCAAGAGTACGCACACCGGCTTCTCTTGTATAGTAGGCGATAATGTCATTTATGGCATCATCCTGAAACTTCAGCTGCGTGCCTTTAAGACCGTGCTCTTTGATCTGTTTGGGAATAAGATGCTCCTTTGCAATGTGGAATTTTTCCTCGGCAGTATAACTGGGCAGCTCAATAAGCTCCATTCTGTCAAGGAGGGGTGCAGGGATATTCCCTACATTATTCGCTGTAGTAATAAACACCGCTTTGCTAAGGTCAAAGGGAACTTCAATGAAGTGGTCACGGAAGGTGCTGTTCTGCTCGCTGTCGAGAACTTCAAGCATAGCAGACGAGGGATCTCCCTTTGCGTCGCTGCAAAGCTTGTCAATTTCATCAAAGAGTATCATAGGGTCAGAAGTTCCCGCCTGCTTTATAGCGTCAATAATACGTCCGGGCATTGCTCCCACGTATGTCTTTCTGTGACCTCTTATATCAGCCTCATCACGGACGCCGCCCAGTGATACACGAACATATTTCCTGCACATTGCCTTTGCAATTGAACGTGCAATTGAAGTCTTTCCGATTCCGGGAGGGCCTGCAAGACAGATAATCTGTCCCTTAATATCAGGGTTAAGGGTATGAACTGCAAGAAATTCTAGAATACGCTCTTTGACACGTTTCAGACCGTAGTGTTCATCTTCAAGTATAGCTGACGCCTTTTCCATGGTAACTTTTGCAGCAGTATACTTTCCCCAAGGCAGTTCAAGGACAGTATCAAGGTAATTTCTTATGACGAAAGCTTCCTGAGAAGAAGAAGGAAGCCTGTTGAGTCTCTCGAACTCCTTGATAAGCCTGTCACGGCTTTTCTCGTCTATTTTCAGCTCCATTATCTTTTCAAAAAGGGCAGCATTTTCCTCTCCTTCGTCCTCACCCAGCTGTTCCTGTATAATCCGCAGCTGTTCACGGAGATAGTATTCCTTCTGTCCCTTGTCGATATTGTTTCTTGTCTGCTCATTTATCTGGTTTTCCAGACGGAGGATTTCCACCTCGGCAGCAAGGAAATCAATGAGCATCGAGAGCTTGCCGAGCACGTTTGTTTCCTCAAGAAGTGCCTGTTTATCACGATAATTCAGGGCGCAGTTGAAGGCTATAGCCTCAAAGAGCTTCTGCGGATTCTCCAGAGAAACCACTGTTGAAATAAGCTCATTAGGCATTCTCGGTGAAAACGAACTGTAGCTCTCAAATTCTTTTTTAAGTGTACGCATAAGTGCCTGCGCTTCGATTTCATCATATTTTGTTCTTGAGTATGCAGGTACACGCTTTACTTCACTGCGAAGAACATCCCCCTCATCAATAAGGCGGAGGAGGTTAGCCTTGTACACACCCTCAACCAGAACTTTCATAACATTGTCGGGAAGTCTGAGTACCTGTTTGATTTCAGCCACAACACCAACCGTATAAAGGTCGGAAGCAACAGGATTCTCCACAGTTGCATCCCGCTGTGCAACAAGGAAAAGCTTGCCGTTTGATTTTATGGCTTTTTCAACAGCCGCAATGGTTTTATCTCTTGAGACATCAAAATGCATAATCATTTTAGGAAATGCCACAAGACCTCTCATTGCAACGGTAAAGAAAACATTACCGTTCTCTGTATTCTTATTGCTTTTCATAGTTTGTTCCATACTTTCTTTCTCCGTTATTTTCATGGGATCTCTTACGTATACTTATATTATACTATACTTGCAGAAAAAATGCAAGAGAAATTGCAATAAAGTGACGTGTACATAGGATTTATCCGCCTTTTTGAAATATAATCCGCATTAAAAAGGCAGATTTTACAAAAATATATTGACATACAGATAAAAATGGTGTATAATTATATTATCAAGGCAATAGCCGTCAGATGAGCTTTGTGCGGTTCTGCCTTAAATCCCGAATAAGAAAAAAATAAAAAGGTGTTGATAAAAATGGGAAAATTTGTAATTAAAAAAACAAACACAGGCTTTACACACAGTCTTAAAGCAGGAAACGGCGAAGTTATCGCTACAGGCGGCGAAGTTTACAACAGAATTGACAGCATTAAGAACGGCATCGCAAGCATTATGAAAAATGCTCCCATTGCTAATCTTGAAGATCAGACAGTTGAAGATTTTGCTGTTGAGAAGAATCCTAAATTTGAAGTCTATACTGACAAATCAGGGGAATTCAGATTCCGTCTGAAAGCCTCAAACGGTCAGATTATCGCAACAAGCGAGGGTTACGCAAAGAAAGCAAGCTGTCATAACGGCATTGAAAGCGTCCGCAAGAATGTAGTAGACGCTGAGATTATTGAACCCGAAGAAGAATAAAGAAGACGCTGTAAAAAAAGAGTAAAAAAGAAAAAAACTGCTGTCACACAAAAAAATGCGTGACAGCAGTAATTTTTTGTGGTATTATTAAATTACAATGAAAAAAGTACCACAAGAATATTATAACACATATCAATTGAAATTACC
>JAFXAJ010000113.1 GCA_017517145.1 Ruminococcus sp. | reverse complement strand
TCCTTTAATATGAGAAGTGACCGTTCACTTTTCAAGACAGGAATTTTCACCAACAAGACTTTGAACAAGGCTGTACTGGCATCAGTTGCTCTTGTTGCTATTGTGCTTTTCACTCCCCTCCGTACAATTTTCGGACTTGTAAAGCTTTCAGCTGTTCAGTATCTTATCTGTGTGGGACTTTTCCTTTTCCCTGTACTTGTCATGGAGCTTTCAAAGGCTCTGGGACTTATCAAGCATCACGAGCAGTAAAAATAATTCGTAATTAAACATATATAAAATAATTCGGGCGGTCATATTATTGACCGCCCATTGTCTTTAATTGTCTTTATCTGTTATAAATCTTGTTTAATTTCCTTATCTTCTTTGCAAGTTCAGCTGTGAACTGCTCCGGTTTCGTCCTGAACTGCCAGTTTTCACCAAGTGTTGACGGCGTATTCATTCTCGCTGTTTTCGGACTGTCAAGAAAATCCTGCATCTGTGCTACTGCAACTTCTGCAACACTGCCCCACGCTGCACGTATTACCGCCATGGGAATTTCACTTTTTCTGCGCACACCAAGATATTTCTTGGCAAACTTCAAGCTTTTCTTGTCAAGAGATTCTACCCAGCCGTTCAGCGTTTCGTTATCATGAGTTCCTGTATACGCATAGCATTTCGTAGTCGTAAAATTATGGGGCAGATGCTCGTTATCTCCCCCGCTGAATCCGAACTGAAGCACCTTCATTCCGGGATAACCGCTGTAATGCAGCATTTCCCTGACTTCTTCTGTAATAAATCCTAAATCCTCCGCTATGATGTTAAGCCTTCCAAGCTCATCTTCAATCGTGTAAAACAAATGACAATTCGGGCCTATCATCCACTCGCCAACTGTTGCATCTTCGCTGCCGTATGGTATAGCATAAAAGCTTTCAAATCCACGGAAATGGTCAATACGTATCACATCATAAAGTTCAGCTGCCGCTGCCATACGCTCCGTCCACCAGCTGTAGCCTGTTTCACGGTGATATTCCCAGTCATACAAAGGATTTCCCCAAAGCTGTCCTGTAGGCGAAAACTCATCGGGAGGACAACCTGCCACACAAATCGGACGGCGTTTCCTGTCAAAGAGAAACAGTTTTGGATTCGCCCATGCCTCAACGCTGTCATAAGCGCAGTATATAGGAATATCCCCGATTATAGATATACCCTTGTCATTGGCATACTTTTTCAGCTCCTGCCACTGACGGTTAAACTGAAATTGCAGGAACTTATAAAATCCGATGTCCTTTTTCAGCTCCTTTTTGCAGGCTGTCAGCGCTTTTGCTTTGTGCATGGCTACGTCATTTTCCCATTCATACCATGGCTTGCCGTTGTTGAGAAATTTCAGCGCCATAAACAGCGCATACTCATCAAGCCAGTGTTTGTTTTTATCGCAATACTCCTTATATGCAGGGAATTTTGACGGCTTGAATCGGGAATATGCCACTCTGAGCACATCGTAGCATTTGTCGTATATCAGGGCATAATCCACCTTGTCGGGAATCGTTTCCCATTCTACCTCCTTATACTCATGGGATTCAAGAAGTCCGTCCCCCTCAAGTATCTCAAAATCAATAAAATAAGGGTTTCCTGCATTGACCGAGAAGGACTGATAGGGGGAATCTTCGTAGCTTGTGGGTGAAAGGGGCAGAATCTGCCAGCACTTTACGCCCGATTCTACAAGAAAATCCACAAATTCAAATGCGTGTCTGCCCATTTTTCCGATACCATATTCAGAGGGCAGACTTGAAATGTGGAGTAATATACAGCTTTTTCGCATAAACTAAAACCTCGCTTATGAATATTTGTACATTTCCGTCACAAAATACCTTTGAGGTGATGAAAATGAAACTTTATCAATACATTTTTACTTTTCTTATGGGGTATTTCCTATATGCCTTTGTAGAAGTCGCAGGCAGAGGTTATACTCACTGGACTATGTGCCTGACAGGTGGACTTGTTCTCACTGTTATTTACATCATCAGCAGTCGTCCTGCCATGACTCTGATACGCTGCTGCATTATCGGCGCTGTTTTTATAACTGCCATTGAATTCGCTGTGGGAATATTCGATAATATTATAATGGGCTGGCACGTATGGGATTATTCTGAACTGCCCCTTAATTTCATGGGACAAATCTGCCCGATTTTCAGCCTTTTGTGGGGATTTCTCTGCATACCTGCCTTTTATCTCTGCCGTTATATAAGAGAAAGATTCGGCAATTCTTCGGATTGTCGAAGTTAGCTGTCAGCTTTTGAACCGAAATTAGCTAAAGGCTAAAAGCTAATAGCTGCAACGCAAAGCGTTGCTAAAAACCTTGTTTTTTCAATTCAGCCACAAGCTCTGCATAAAACTCTCTTACGTCATATCCCTCGATATTTTCACGGAAAAGGTCTATAGTATCGCCGTGGCTGATACCACGGATTCCCTTTGCTGTAACCATGCGGTGCTCGCCATGCTGCGCTGCGCCCTCCCACACAAGTCCGTCACTTCTGCCGTTGAGCTTCTTTATTATGAGATAGCCCACATTAAGGGGCAGACCTGCGGAAAATACGCTTTTCATCACTGACATACAACTTCTGTAGGACACATCTGGGCAATCTTCCATATACGGAGCAAGCTCTTTCAGGCGCACAGGGCTTAAATCTCCTACACCTGCAAGGAAATCAGGCTCTTTATCCCCAAGCTTGCGGAAAATTGCGTTATATCTGTCGGCAATCCACTTAACCATGCTGTCAGGAATTTTTCCCATGAGATAATCTACCATATCACTTCCGCCGTGAGGTGTGTTTATCGTTGTGAGAGTTGCAACTTTTTCCCCAAGACCAAGACTACTTATTGCATAACGGCTGTCAAGTCCTCCCTTTGAATGAGCTATGATATTTACCTTTTCTGCTCCTGTTTCCGCCAGTACAGCTTCTATCTGCGCTTTAAGCTCTGCCGCACTTTCGGGTATAGACTTCGCTGACTGCTGATTGCCATAGTACACCCTTGCACCATTGCGAATAAGCGTTGCAGGAACTCGTCCCCAGTAGTTCATATACTGCCAGTCACGGAAAAAAATTCCGTGCACCATAACTATGGGATATTTCGTCCTGCACATCTCATTTTCAGCACGTGCGGATTCCATTTCCGCCTTTGACAGCTCGAAAATATATTCTCGCTTTGCCGTCTTGTAGAATCGGCGTATAAGGATAAGATTTATTACAGGCACCCACCAGAATATCAGGAGGAAGATATAATCCGCTGCCTTCACCTGCTTTGCTCCAACTGCAATGCGAATAAATCCGTCCATGAATAATATTCCCATGGCAAGAACAGGCATGACAATGGAGAAGATTTTCGGAAGAACTCCAGCCTCCGATTTCATGAAATAGAGCACTATGACCGCTATTTCGGGAATTATCGCCATTCCCGACAGCCAGAGCAGCTTCACGCCTCTTTTAAGGGAGCTTAATCTAAAGCTTTTCACTGTTGTTTTTTCCCAGCGAATGAGGATAACAAGATAAACAACAGACAGCAAAACAGTGCCGATTATCTTTGCAGCTGTAGGAAATGCAGTTTCCGTCCAGACGGGTATCAGATTGTAAAAAACAAGCAGTAAAATTAATTCAATTATTTTCATATAGTATATTTCTTTCTGTAAACAAAAACAAGAGCGACACAAAAAGCCGCCCTTGTCTGCTTATTAATAATTTTTGTTAGAGTCTGCGTTGAAGAACTGATTGCTGCTCTCTGTATAGTAGTCGTTAGCTTCAAGAGACATAAAATCATCGTCCTCCATCTCAGGGAGTCTTGCGCCGCAGCGTCCGCAGAACTGGAATCTCTCATTAACCTCTGCGTCACACTTGGGGCAAATCTTGTAACCTCTGATACCATTAAGCTCAAATCTCATCTTCTTGATACGTCTGCGGCGAGTGTCGATGTCATCGCAGAGAACCTTCAGACTTGCGGGATCTTCATTGGGGTTCTTGTAGTACTTCTTACCAAGATCCGTGAAGATTTCCATGATTCTTTCCTCCTCGTAGAGGATTTTTCTTTTGAGGTTATTAGCCTCGGACATACTCTTTGTCTTATCGGAAACGCCCTTGGAAACATCGCCGATTTTATCGAGAATACCCATTTCTATCAACTCCATTTTCTAAATTAACGACCGCAGACATAACTACTCCCCAAAATGTTTTGCCTTACCTGCAATCATTATACAATACTTATATTATACAATTTTTTGTACAATTTGTCAAGTGAATTTGAAAATAATATAATAAATTAATTTTGAACTGTCAGCTTTTCATGACGTTCTGTTGTGCGGACTGCCCAAGGCAGCCCTACAAAATCAATTATTCATTAATTCTTCATTCTTAATTCATATTCTTAATTATTCAGAAAGGTCCTGCTCTGTAAGCTGGATTATTCCGCCCTTTGTAAGTGCATCGGAAGCGTGTTTAATATCATCCACACGGATAACAAAGGAAACGGACTTGTCGGAAGCTCCTGTAAATGCGTAGAGATATTCAAGATTTACATTTTCAGCTCCCAGTATATCAAGAACACGGCTGAGCTGTCCGGGTGAATCGGGAATTGTTATCGCTACTACCTCTGTTACTGTAACGGCATAAGATGCGTTTTTCAGCACCTTTTCAGCCTTGTCCGTATCATTTACAACCATACGGAGTATGCCGAAATCAGATGTATCTGCAAGGCTGAGAGCACGTACATTTATACCGCTTTCCTTCAGAAGTGCCATTACTCCTGTAAGCTGATTAGGTTTGTTGTCAACGAATACTGAAATCTGTTTTGCGTTTGCCATAGTTCTTTCCTCCTTTTAATCGTGAAGCTTTCTCTTGTCAATAACTCGTACAGCCTTGCCCTCGCTTCTTGTAATAGACTTGGGGCTTACAAGGTGTACCTTGGGGTTGATTCCCAGCATTGTCTTTATAGCAAGTGCCAGAGCCTTTTCCTGCTCCTGCATTACCTTCATCTTATCAGAGAACTGGTCGGGATTCATCTCAACACTGATGTCGAGAGTATCTGTATTATTCACACGGTCAACCTCTATGAGATAGTTGGGGGAATATCCCTGCTCGATAAGTACTGTTTCAATCTGTGAGGGGAATACGTTTACGCCACGGATAATAAGCATATCGTCGCTTCTGCCCATAGGCTTTCTCATCTTTATGAGTGTACGTCCGCAGGAGCACTTCTTGCGGCTGAGTACGCATAAATCCCTTGTTCTGTAGCGGAGCAGGGGGAATGCTTCCTTAGTGATGCTTGTGAATACCAGCTCGCCTACTTCGCCCTCAGGGAGCACCTCGCCTGTTTCAGGGTCAATAATCTCAGGAATAAAGTGGTCCTCGTTGATGTGCATACCTGTCTGCTCGCTGCACTCAAAAGCTACACCGGGACCGCTTGTCTCTGTAAGACCGTATATATCATAAGCCTTGATTCCCAGAGATTCTTCGATGGATTTTCTCATTTCCTCTGTCCAGGGCTCTGCACCGAAGATACCTGCTTTAAGGCTTATGTCATCGGGAGTAAGTCCCATTTCGTGAAGTGTTTCACCGATATATGCAGCATAAGAGGGAGTACAGCAGATAATTGTTGAGCCAAGGTCACGCATGAAACCTATCTGACGCTCTGTATTTCCGCTTGACATAGGAAGTGTAAGACAGCCTACCTTGTGTGAACCGCCGTTGAGTCCGGGACCGCCTGTGAAAAGTCCGTAGCCGTAAGCTACCTGACATACATCGTCCTTTGTACCGCCTGCTGCAACAATAGCTCTTGCACAGCAGTTCTCCCAGAGTTCAATATCATTTTGTGTGTAGAATGCAACTACACGTTTGCCTGTTGTACCGCTTGTGGACTGAATACGCACACAGTCGCTGAGGGGCTTTGCAAGAAGTCCGTAGGGGTATGCGTCACGCAGGTCAGCCTTTGTAAGGAAAGGCAGCTTGTGAAGGTCGTCAATCGACTGAATATCTTCCGGCTTTACTTCCTTTTCGTCCATGAGGTTACGATAATACTCAACGTTTTCGTAAACGTGCTTCACCTGAGCAACAAGACACTCACTCTGAAGCTTTTTCATGTCCTCATAGGGCATACATTCAATTTCCTGATTCCAATAGTTTGACATTGGTTTTTCCTCCTGTATATGTAAAATATATTACTTCTTAGCAGCGTTTCTGCCAAGCTCAAATGCCTTTTTGTTCAGTTCAAGGAATTTAGGAGGTACACACTGTTCAAGAGCGTTCTGCCACAGCTCCTCAGGGAAATCTGTCTTTGCGGAGAGTACGCCCATGAGCACAACGTTTGAAGCCTTTGATGTGCCTGCTTCCTCTGCAAGAGTAAGTGCGTCAACAGCTGTAACATCTGCACCTGCTGCCTCAAGCTTGGCTGCAAGGTCAGCAGGATATTCCATAGCTCCTGTGATTACAGGCATGGGATCAATCTGCTGTGTTGATGTAATAAGAGTGCCACCCTTTTTCAAATAAGGCAGACAGCGTGCAGCTTCAAGAAGCTCAAAGGAAATTACAGCGTCAGCCTCTCCCTTTTCAATTACAGGAGAATATACCTTATCGCCGTATTTTACATAAGTAACAACTGAGCCGCCACGCTGACTCATGCCGTGAACTTCGCTTACTTTTACATCATATCCCTGTGCAAGAAGCACATTTCCCAGAAGTCTTGACGCAAGGAGTGAACCCTGTCCGCCAACTCCGACTATCATAATTGATTTAGTTTCCATATTTAAATTTTCTCCTTAATCCTAATCTTCAAAATCCTCGCCATAGTCAGTAAACCGCTGCATATACGGCTCTATTCCGTCAAAAACGAGAAATAGCACAAGAAGTATTCCGAACTTTATCCAGAAATTCATTTCCAGTATATCCGTAATGAATACTACTGCGAAAAGCTGTGTGAATCTGTATATGAAATTTATTACCCTCATTTTCATAATATCACCGGTTTCTTTACCTGCTGATAAGCTCCAAATCTCCGTCAACAAATCCCGCAGCAACCGGCTTTGAGTCGAGTATACCTGCATATTTTCCATTTTCAAGGTACTCCTTTATCCAGCCCGTTATAAGCTTCTGTGCGGCTTTCCAGTCCTTTTCGGCTTCGTCGGAAAGCTCCACGCAGAATATATCTTCTTCCGATGACCAACATTCTTCGCAAGCCCAGTCGGGATTATTTTCGTCAAAT
Organism: Ruminococcus sp.; assembly: GCA_017517145.1. Taxonomy (GTDB): domain Bacteria; phylum Bacillota; class Clostridia; order Oscillospirales; family Ruminococcaceae; genus Ruminococcus. The sequence continues at coordinate 20,420 of JAFXAJ010000113.1, read as the reverse complement.
ATCTCGCAGGCTACAAGCTGCACTGCATATACGCTGTCCTCTGTTGACTCCTCATAGAGGTTGAAGCAGAAAGAAACCGTTTCATTGGGCATATCGTTATTTTCCAAGATATTGTCAAGCCAGTTGACAAATGCTTCATATATTTCTACCTGTATCATCTTTTTTCCTCTTTGTTTTCTTATATCTGAAAAATTCAAGCCTTCCGCACCTCGGACATTCATATATACTTGTCGTAAGTGCTCCTGAAAGCAGGTTATCCCAGTCGCCTATTATCCAGCCTGTACGCCCAAGCTGTATTCTTTCTGTCCCTATGTATTCCATAAGCAGGGTGCAGTAAGGACAATATATTTTTCTTACCTTCATAATATTCTTTTTTCCTTATATCAAACTTTAAAAAGCTGCCTCAGATTATTGCGCCAATCTTGCACTGCTCCTTGCAGATTCCACAGCCTACGCACTGTGTATGGTCGATAACTGCCTTTCCGTCCTTCATGGAAATTGCGGGACATCCAAGCTTCATGCACATTTTACACCCTACGCACTTATCAGCCTCAACCTTGAAGGGAGCATTGTGCTTTACATATTTAAGAAGTGCACAGGGTCTGCGTGAAATGATAACAGATGCTTCATCTACTGCAAGCTCCTCCTTAATAGCAGCTTCTGTTTCTGCAAGATGATAGGGGTCAACAACACGTACACGCTTGATTCCGATAGCCTTGCAGAGCTCCTCCAGATTAACAGCCGCAGCAGGGTCGCCCTTGAGATTCTTTCCTGTTGTGGGATTCTGCTGATGTCCTGTCATACCTGTGATAGAGTTGTCAACAATGATAACGGTTGAATTTGAATTGTTGTAAGCGATATTTACAAGACCTGTCATGCCGCTGTGCATGAATGTAGAATCACCGATAACAGCAACGCTCTTGTGCTCGCTCTCAGCTCCTCTTGCCTTGTTGAAGCCGTGAAGTGCGGATATAGAAGCGCCCATACAGATTGTTGTATCCATAGCGTTAAGGGGAGCAGCTGCACCAAGAGTATAACAGCCGATGTCGCCTGAAACTGTAACGCCGAGTTTTTTCAGGTTGTAAAAAAGTCCACGGTGAGGACAGCCTGCACACATAACGGGAGGACGAACAGGAATTGCGTCATCAAGTTCAGCGAAATCCTTCTTTTCACCAAGGAGCTTTTCAGCAATTACAGACTGGTTGATTTCGCCTATACAGCCGAAAATAGCCTTGCCCTCTACGTTTGTTACGCCGATATTGCGGCAATGGGATTCAATAATACCGTCAAGCTCCTCCACTACAACGATACGGTCATACTTTGCCGCAAAGTCACGGATAAGCTTCTCAGGCATGGGATTAACCATACCAAGCTTTAATACAGAAACTCTGTCACCGAGAGCCTCCTTGACGTACTGATATGCCGCACCATTGGTAATTACGCCGAATTCAGCCTTGTCTGAAATTTCCACACGGTTAATGGAAGATGTTTCAGCATACTCGATAAGCTTATTTGTACGCTCCTCAACGAATACGTGTCTGCCTCTTGCATAAGCAGGCATCATAACGTATTTCTGGGGATTCTTTGTATATTCCTTGAGTTCGGGCTGCTGTCTGTCATAAGTTTCAACAATACTCTGAGAATGTGCAACACGAGTTGACATTCTTACAATTACAGGAGTATCAAAATCCTCTGAAATTTCGTAAGCAAGCTTTACGAAATCACGGCACTCAGTAGAATCAGAGGGTTCAAGCATGGGAACTTTAGCCGCAATAGCGTGATGACGGCTGTCCTGCTCATTCTGTGAAGAATGCATACCCTGATCGTCTGCAACGGCAATAACAAGTCCGCCGTTTACGCCTGTATATGCCGCAGTATAAAGGGGGTCAGCGGCAACGTTAAGACCAACGTGCTTCATGCCGCAAAATGCTCTTGCACCTGCAATTGAAGCGCCGAGAGCAGCTTCCATAGCTACTTTTTCGTTGGGAGCCCACTCTGCGTATATTTCGTCATACTTTGCAACTTCCTCCGTAATTTCTGTGGAGGGTGTACCGGGGTAGCTTGATACTACCGTACATCCTGCCTCATAGAGACCTCTTGCAAAGGCTTCGTTTCCTAACATAAGTTTTTTCATTTTTAAATTTTCCTTTCAATTAAATCTATTAAATTTCAATTTAAGCTATTTAGAATATAATGAGCGACTCCGTCCTCATCATTGCTTCTGATTATAAAATCAGCCTGCTGTTTCAGCTCATCTCTTGCATTCCCCACGGCAATTTTAACATCGGCTTCTCTGAACATACTCAAATCGTTGAGATTATCCCCGAAAGCTACGATTTTCTCAAAGCCGTACTGCGCACGAAGATATTTCAAGCCGTTTGCCTTGGAAGCATTTTCCGAGAAAATTTCAAGATAATGCTTTCCCGTATATGTATCCTCGTAGAAAACGTGGTCAAGACCTTTCACAGAAGCGGCAATTCTCTCAATAGGAAGAAGCTTTTCATAATCTCCCGTTGAAGTGAGATACACCACATTTCCATCATTTTCACTGTGCAAATCAGTACATTTCCATAGGGGCTGACCTGTTTTTCTTCGGGTTCTGACATACTCCTGCATAAGTTCATTGAGATTGTCGTTGTAGCAAGTCCCGAACTTTTCGCCCCTGAACTTGAACATGAACATTCCCACGTTATTTTCCGCAAATGCGTCGATTATCCTTGCGGCGGCATCAATGGGAATATCGAATTTACGGACATATTTTCCGCTTTTCATGTCATATATCTCCGCCCCGTTGTTGACAATGCAGGGGACGTTGATATTCAGACCTTCCGTAATACTTTCTGCGGAATATATCGTTCTCGCCGTGGCAAAGGTGAAATACATCCCCTGCTCCACAAGTCTGTTAATTGTATTTTTCGTATATTCCGACAGATTCGCCTCAGAATTGAGAAGCGTACCGTCCAGATCGGTAATATATAGGGTTTTGCTCAATGGCGTCACTCCATGATTACAAAATTTTACTCTGATACTTTATAGTATAAAAGAGAATATTATAATTATAACATAAATCCTTTAAAATGTGAAGAATTTAATTGTCATTTATAAAATTTTGTGAATCACTACAAAATATATACGCATTAGATGTACATATTGACTAAACCAAATTAATCAACAAGCAAGGAAATAATTTCCGCCTTTTCAATAAAATAATGTTGAAAACCCTGTGGAATATGTGGAATACTTATAAACTTGATTTCACGCTTTAAAATGCTATTGACATATCCTCCCCTTGGATATATAATAAATATGACGGAGAAATCCGCACAATACAATTTTTGAAGAGTAAAAATGTGTTCGTGATGCCTATAATATGGGTATCGAGTGCCTGTGGGACGGGGAGTTGTCCATGGGACGAAAGACATTGTCTGCGGTTCACATTTTGCATCCCGCTTCATAAGACATATACAATAGAGAACTGCCTCTTTTTTCGTGTCCTATGATGTGGAAAAGGAGGATTTTTTATGATTACAAGCAAAACAGCAAACACCTCAGCCGAAAATTTAAAGCTTTTCGGCAACACAAGAGTTATGATTATTTCAGCTCTTTTTGTGGCTCTCAGCATCGTTCTCGGTAAATTCCTCGCCTTTAATATAGGCGACAGTATCCGTATCAGCCTTGAAAATCTCCCGATACTCATGGCAGGCATTTTCTTTGGTCCTTATGTGGGCGGTGCAGTTGCAATTGCCGCTGACCTTATCGGCTGTGTGCTGAAAGGATATGCTATCAATCCCGTTATTACTCTCGGTGCGGCAAGTATCGGTATTCTTGCAGGCGTTGTTTCTATGTACCTCAGAAATAAGAATATGACGCTGAATATCGCTGTTTCTATTGCTGTTTCCCACATTATCGGCTCACTGATAATCAAATCTCTCGGTCAGCGTATCTATTTTCACACGCCTTATGAAGTTCTGGCATGGCGTATTCCTACATATATCGCAACAGGTCTGCTGGAATTTGTTATAATCTCGCTTTTGCTGAATAATAAGGCATTTACAACACAGCTCGGCAAAATATGCTCCAATCGGTAACAGCTATGAACGGTTTTGAATATATAAAAATTGCCGCTGAACGTGGCAGCAAGCTTGGTCTGGAACGTATCACGGAGCTTTGCAAAAAGCTTGAAAATCCCCAGAATAAGACGAATATAATCCATATTGCAGGCACAAACGGCAAAGGCTCTTTCGGGGCGATGCTCTCCGCTGTTTTATCGGAGTCCGGCTATAAAGTCGGCGGATTTTCCTCCCCTGCTCTTACGGATTTAACCGATAGCTTTCGCATAAACGACGAAAGTATATCTGCTGACGATTTTAACGAAGTTATGGCTGATATTATCCCCATTTGCGAGGATATGGCGGATAAGCCCACGGAATTTGAAGTTCTGACAGCCGCCGCTTATGAACTTTTCCGCAGAAAAAACTGCGATATAGCGTTGATTGAGTGCGGTATGGGCGGTGAAACAGATTCCACAAACGTGGTGAATCAGCCTTTACTTTCGGTTATTACAAATATCGCCCTTGACCACACGGCTTTTCTGGGCGGTACTATCAGTGAAATTGCAAGGTGCAAGGCAGGTATTATCAAGCCGTCAAGACCTGTTCTCTATGGCGGAAACGATGATGAGGCACTTGAAATAATCCGCAGTATATCGCAGAAAAACGGCTTACAGCTCACCCTTGCGGATAAAGACCGTGTAACCGTTCTTGAAAGCAGTATTGACGGTGTTGTTTACAGCGATAAGACTTTTGGCAGACTTGAATCTCCCCTTATCGGCTCGTATCAGAAATACAATCTTGCAAACGTGCTGACAGCTGTTGAAATTTTGCGCAGCGAGGGGATAAATATTCCCGACAGTGCCGTAAAATCAGGAATTTCCAAGGCTGTATGGCAGGGCAGATTTGAGGTTGTAAGCCGAAATCCCCTTATAATTTACGACGGTGCTCATAATCCTGACGGAATTATTCAGGCGGCTGAAAGTATCAGTACATATATCAGCGGAAAAATCGCCATGCTAATCGGAGTTATGGCGGACAAGGAATACGGACTTTATCCCGAAATACTGGGAAAATTCATTGATAAGGCTTTCACTGTCGTTCCTGATAATCCTCGTTCCCTTGACAGCGATACCCTTGCCACCGCCTTTGAGGAAAAGGGAATTGCGACTCTTTCCTGCGGCTCGGTAGAAAACGGACTTACACAGGCACTGGAATATGCAAAAATCCGCAATATACCGTTAATTGCGCTGGGTTCCCTTTATATGTATGGTGAGTTTCGCCAGAAAATTAAGAATTATGAATTAAGAATTATGAATTAAAAAATTTTTCGGGCGGTATTTTTTACCGCCCTTAATTTTTCGTCATATTCTCAAATTTGTTGAAAAAAGCTTCTGAAATTTGTTTGTATTCATCATCTGTGCAGACTTTTCTGCAAATTTCCTTGTATTCATCAGAGCGACGGAGCATATCCTCTATTGTTGCGCAAGGAAACTCTCCACATTGACTGCATTTCTCAACGTTTTGCACCTTTGTGCACTCCACAAGTCCATAAGTACATTTTTTATCTGCGGAACAGCCATTACAGCGTATTTCCCCAACAGAAACCACGGTATTTCTCCAACCTATCCTGTACCACAATTCTGCCACAGCTTTCAGTTCAACCTCAGTCTGTGCAAGGTATCGGGGACATTTACTGCAATCATCTCCGCATAAAGTTATCATATTTTTCATCTCATCACTCTAGCCACTGAATAAATGCCGTTTTGTCCTCGCTGTTATAGCCTGCACGACGGTAAAAATTCAGTGTATTTTCATTTTTCGAGCCTGTAAGCAGCATAAGCTTGTAGCAATTCTCTTTTATGGCTATATCACGTGCATAGTCAAGACAGGCTGTAGCTATGCCATTTCCACGATAATCAGCATGAGTAACAACATTCTCCACAAAGGCATAGGGACGCTGATTTCTCGTAAGATTGGGAATTATTACGCATACGCAGGAGGAAATTATCTTCCCCTCGTATTCCGCAACAATGATATGATGATTTTTGTCGGAAATTATATTTTCCCACACAGCGGAAACCCTCTCATCCTTTTCGGGAATATCCTTTTCATGCAGGTGGGTATAAAGCTCCATAAGCTGCTGAAAATCATTGTCTTTTATTTCACGGATAATATAATTCATATATACCAACTCCCATAAAAATCAAAATTCTTAATTCTTAATTTGAAAACATTTCTTCATAATCCTCACGGATAAAGCGGTGATAGGTCACGTGACAACCGCCGCTTATACAGGGCTCCGCTGCAAGGCAGTAGTAGTATTCGTCGGGGCATTTATCGGGGAAATATACAAGCAGGTCGAATTCCTCGCTGTCGCTTTCCTCAACTGCAAAATTATCCGAATATTCGCCGAAAACAGCGGTTACTTCCTCCAGAGATGCGTGACTGCTGACTTTTTTTATCAGCGCTTCAAGAAAATCATACCCCGAAAGGCTGTTGACGTATGATGTACCCTCGGCAGGAATAGTTATGCAGATTCCGTCTTTTATCGGGCGGAAGGCAAGTTCTCCCAGTCTTGGCAGTGTGTATCCCTGAAATGCCGATAATACGTCATCTGTAACAGGTACACCCAGAAGATTCTCCAGAGATGTGCTCATATAATTAAGGCTCATAGGGCGGTTATCATAGCCTAATTTCAGCTGTGCTTCTTTTATATTATCTGTTAAATTTTTTTCAAGGCGTTCTAAATTCATATTTTTCCTCCAAAAAAGTAATATATAATATTATATCACTTCACGCCATTAATTTCAAGACGAAATTTCTGAAATCTTGTTTACAAATGTCGGATTTTATGTTATAATGAATTGTATAACACCCCACGGAGGACATTTTAATGAAACTGAATAAAGCAAATCTTTTTAAAGCTATTGCAATTTTTGAGGGATTTATTGTTGTGGGACTCGCTGTCAGCACAGGAATCCTCGCCGCAAAATATAACGCAACTGTTCCTGCAAATGCAGATTCAAATATAAGAATCAGACCATATATCGACAAGGAACAGACTTTCTATCAGCTCAACGGTGAAAAAATTCTCGTTCATAACAGCACAATGGGCGAAACTTTTATACCTGTCTTTGCCGATGTTCCCAAAAGTCCCGTTGAACCCTCCGAAATTGTCAAGGACGGCAGCGGATTTGTGAAATACGTGGGAAATGACGGTCTTGAATCCAAAATCGGCATTGATATTTCTGAATATCAGGGTGAAGTTGACTGGGAACAGGTTAAGGCAGCAGGCATTGAATTCGCTATAATACGTGCAGGCTATCGAACCTACGGCGGCGGAATCATTACCCTCGACAACAGCCTTATTACAAATATTGACGGCGCAAATGCTGTCGGAATTGATGTTGGAGTTTATTTCTTCTCGCAGGCTGTCACTCCTGACGAGGCTATCGAAGAAGCTGACGCTGTTCTCAACGCCATTGCAGGCAGAGAGATTACATACCCCGTTGTTTTCGACTGGGAAATAATATACGACGATACTGCACGAACCGACAAAATGACCGTTGAGGGGCTTGCTGATTGCTGTGTAGCTTTCTGCGAGCGTGTAAAATCCGCAGGTTATACCCCTATGATATATCAGAACGCTTCGACTTCGACTCACAAGCTTGACTTGCCGAGAATCAAGGACTATGACTTCTGGCTTGCGGAATATACGGATTTCCCCACATTTTATTATGAATACGATATGTGGCAGTACACCTCAGAGGGAAAAGTTCCCGGAATAGAGGGAAATGTGGATTTGAATATCTGTTTCAAGGATTTCAGCACAGAAAATAATTCCTAATTATGCAGACGGTGCCTGTCTCTTTAACACTTCGGTGAGCTAAAGTATTAAAGGCGGATAGCACCCGCTGGCATCTGTTCTTATTGTACTTCTATCGTATTTCTTATGCGAGGAAAATTAATTTAACACATCGTAGTAGGGACTGCCAAAGGCAGCCCCTAAAAATAATCACTCATCAACCTTTGTCACTCGGCAGATTTCAACACGGTGATGATATATTTTCAGCACTTCAATGTGAAGTCCGTCACAGTCAAGCTCTGCTGTAAGTCCGTCCTTGGGAATCTCTCCCAGTCCTGCTATGACATATCCGCCGAAAGTGTCATAAGCGTCAGAGGGCAGGTTTATATCCAGTTCCTCATTGACCTCGCTCAGGTCGGTAATACCGGGAACTATCCAGATATTATCCCCTATCTGCTTCAATACAGGCTCTTGTGTATTCAGCTCATCATCGTCAAACTCGCCCACAAGCTCCTCTACAAGGTCAGTAACAGTAATAATACCTGTCATTCCGCCGTATTCATCAACTACTATAGCAAAATGATGTGCCCCCCTCTTTTTCATCTGAGCAAAAAGCACATCAGCTTTCATGTTCTCATGGACGAAATAAGGCTCACGGACAGCGTGTTTCATGATATTCTCACGGCTTTTGTCCTCCAGTCGGAAATAATCCTTTGCATTAAGAATACCTATGATATTATCCACACTTTCACCGCATATAGGGAAAAGTGAATGGCGTGTACGATGGATTGTCTTTTCCCATGACTCTATGGAATCCTCCGCCCACAGCATTTCAACATCTGTACGGTGTGTGCAGACCTGCTCGGCTGTCAAATCGTCAAACTCAAAAATATTCTTGATAATTCTGTTGTCGTCCTCGTCAATTGTGCCCTTTTCTGCGCCTGCGTCAGACATCATGAGGATTTCTTCTTCGGTGACGGTTTCTTCCTCGTCCTCGGGATTTATTCCCATAAGCTTCAGAACGCCGTTAGTTGAAATGTTGAGTATCCATACAAGAGGAGCAAAAAGCGTCTGCACAGCGGAGATACCACCAGCCATAGAAAGAGCAAGTTTTTCGGGATTCTTCATTGCCGCACGCTTCGGCACAAGTTCACCGAAAACAAGGGTTATATAAGAAAGTATAAGCGTTACAAGTATAACCGCAATAGGTTTAAGCACCCCTGCATATTCCTCCAGACCTGCATTATTGGTAAGCTGCACCAATCTATCCGCAAAGTTATCAGCGGCAAAAGCAGCACCGATAAAGCCTGAAAGGGTAATTGCAACCTGAATTGTGGCTAAGAATCTGGAAGGTTCGTCTGTAAGCTTTTGCAGCTTACGGGCTTTTTTATTACCCTCCTCAGCCATTTTGTCGATTTTAGTAGGATTCGCCTGAATTACTGCAATTTCCGCACAGGCAAAAACAGCGTTCAACGCAATAAGTACAATTTGCAGAATAATCTGCCCTAACATAAAAAATACCTCACTTTAATTAAAAATATTGATACGCACTAAAAGGCATAATCCGTACTAACACAAAAAATAGTACAAACCATGCCTTGAACAACGATATTCTATTTCCAGCCAATTACACCCATCAGGGGTACTGTCCATTAAATATTTCACCCTTTGCAAACTTAATTTATTATATTATAGCTTATAAATCAACATTTGTCAATAGGTTTTTTATAAAATTAAGGGAACGTTTATATGCGTTCCCCTAAAATTTATTTTTCTTCCTTTGCATTAACAAGTGCGCATCCTGCAATTGCCCAGAAAATAGGCGTAAATGCCGTACTTGTACAGCATATCAGAAACAGCACTGCCGATATTGCTGTAAGAAGCGTCATTAAAAGTGTAACAGGATTCTTTCTCTTTTTGAAATTTCTGAATCCAATGACAAGCACTCCAAGCACAGTTACAACAAAAGCTATGGCAGAGGGAATTCCTCTTGTGGCTGCCGTGTAAAGATACTCGTTGTATACTCTGTCAAATACGCCCTTGTTGAAAATTACTACGTCCTCAACAGTTGCCATGGCTTCATCAACCATTCCATAAGTGTAAATCTGAGGATATGCCAGCTGGTCAGGACCTGTGCCTGTAAACCCATGATTTTCAATGATATTCATTGTTTTACGGTTCATGTTGTAGTGTACGTCTGCAATATCATCAATGTCAATAGCATCTGCATCGTAGTCACCGCTGGAATTGATACGCATATAGCTGTCAGCAAACCAGAACAAGCGTCCATCGTATAAACGATAGCTGTCAATATTTCCGATATTTCCGCCCTGTACAATGAGAAATGCAGCTACAGCCGGTACAATCACACTGAATAAAGACAAAAAATTAAGCTTAGGAGCTTTTGCAGCAAAGACCATGATAACAGTTACAGCTGCCGAAAGCACAAGTCCGCATATTCCCACAAAAGAATATGTAAACATTGTAACAAATGAGAAAAGACAAGCCGAAATCAGACATATAGCCTTTGTTGACTTATATTTCGTAATTAACGCATAGCTAAGCGCAGCACCTGTTGATATACTCAGCACCATTGCCAGAAAAAGAGGTGTCTGGGATAATCCCGAAGCCGCATTGACTTCAAGCTTCAATGACGCTCTGTTGAAATCGCTGTAATTTCCTGTGAAAATTTGTAAAATTCCAACAATACTGTTGATTACGCCATTGCCGATAATTCCGCCGATTACAGTATTACGAGCCTTATCCCCTTTAAGAGAAAGGGCTGTGAGGAATATGCAGGCATAGAAAATAATTGCCAGAAGTCCCTCGCCTCTGCCGGGGAATCCGTTCATGCCCACGTTCTTATCCGAGGAAGTAAGCAAAGAAAGCACTGCCCATACAACGGTTACACCCATTGCACTAACGGGTATTATCACGCTTTTGCTGATATATTTTTTAACTATACCTATCAATGCCAGAATCATGCAGATTACTCCGCCCAGTGTAAGTCCCATTGCTGAAATAGTATACAGCTTATTCCCGGTGAAAACGGGCACAGCCGTTGCAATTGTTGTACAGAATACGGCAGAAAGTATTCCCCATGAAGCGATTAAGGAATATTTCTCCTCTGTCATATTCAATATGAAATTGGTTTTTTCCGATGAATTGAAAATCTGTTTCGCCATATTTTAAATTCCTCCTTACAAAAAAACTGCGGACGTTGCCATCCGCAGTAATTCGCTTATTTTGCGTAGTCAGTAACTCTGCTCTCTCTGATGAGATTAACCTTGATCTGTCCGGGATATTCCATCTCGGCTTCAATCTGCTGTGCAATCTGTCTTGCAACAAGCACCATTTTCTCATCGTTGATAACTTCGGGAACAACCATAATTCTGACTTCACGGCCTGCCTGAACAGCAAAGCATTTCTCGACTCCGTTGTAGGAACTACAGATTTCCTCAAGCTTCTGAAGTCTCTTGATATAGCTTTCGTAGTTCTCGCTTCTTGCGGCAGGTCTTGCAGCGGATATTGCATCGGCTGCCTGTACGATACAAGCGATAACAGTCTTGGGGTCAACATCGTTGTGGTGAGCCTCGACAGCGTGTATAACAACAGCGCTTTCGTTGTACTTCTTACAAACGTCAACACCAATCTGAACGTGTGAGCCTTCAATTTCAGCGGTAAGAGCCTTACCAATGTCGTGGAGAAGTCCTGCACGTCTTGCCATATTGGCATCCACACCCAGTTCAGCAGCCAAAACTCCGCAGAGCTTGGCAACCTCGATAGAGTGATCGAGAACGTTCTGTCTGTAGCTTGTACGGAATTTGAGTCGTCCGAGAAGCTTGATAAGCTCATTGTTGATTCCGTGTACATTTGTTTCGATTACAGCACGTTCACCCTCCTGCTTGATACGGTACTCAACCTCACGGCGAGCCTTATCAACCATTTCTTCAATGCGTGCGGGGTGTATTCTTCCGTCTGCGATAAGCTTTTCAAGGGCAATTCTTGCAACCTCACGGCGAATCTGGTCGAAACATGAAAGCGTAATAGCTTCCGGTGTATCGTCAATAATAAGGTCAACTCCTGTAAGAGTTTCGAGGGTTCTGATATTTCTTCCCTCACGACCGATAATACGTCCCTTCATTTCGTCATTGGGCAGGGGCACAACGGAAACTGCCGCCTCCGAAACCTGATCTGCCGCAACCTTTGCAATGGCAAGAGAAATCTGGCTTCTTGCCTTTTCGTTGCATTCATCCTTGAGCTGCTGCTCATAAGCTGCGATCTTTACAGCCTTTTCGTGTACAAGATCGTCCTCCAGCTTAGTAAGTATGTACTCCTTAGCCTGATCTCTTGTAAACTCCGAAATACGCTCCAGAACGTCCATTTCGGATTTTTTGATCTGCTCTGCTTCCTTGAGTTTTTCGTCAGCACTCTTTATCTTCTGATTAAGAGTTTCTTCTTTCTTTTCAAGGTTATCCGTTTTCTTGTCGAGATTTTCTTCCTTCTGCTGCATACGTCTTTCCTGACGTGACAGCTCAGCTCTGCGGTCTTTAATTTCCTTATCCGCTTCGCTGCGAAGCTTATGAATCTCATCCTTTGCTTCTACGAGAGCGCTTTTCTTCTTGGCATCGGCGTCCTTTTCGGCGTCGGCAACGATACGTTCAGCCTGTTTTTCGGCAGAGCCGACAACAGCTTCTGCTTCACGCTTACGCTGTTCAATGCCTGCTGCAACGCCTTTTTTATAGGCAACGAAATAACCGACAGCACCGCCTGCGATTAAAGCGACAAGTATCAGCACAATAGCAATAATAGGATCCATACAGTGCATTACCTCCTTAGCAATATTTTAGTTTGTATCGTAATACTGCTCCGGGCGGTAAATGCCGCATCATTTTATTCATTTGTAAACAATATATAATGACAGGGCGAACCCTGAAAAGCCGGACAAGCGTCCGTATTTGTTTAAGGGAATCTGTGGAAACCCTTTATCTCATCGGAGCATACCCAAAGGACTCCGAAATGATTTAAAACAAAGCTGCATTACTGCCTGAAAGCAATACTTCTGCAAAATACAACATATTTATTATACACTTTTTTTAGTCTCATGTCAATAGATTTTCGGTGTAATTATTACAAATCAGTAAAATTTAATTTTCTTAACTATTCTCAAAGCGTAAAAGACAGCACAATAAAATAAATAATTGTGCAAATTAACAGTAATTCTTATTATTTAATAAAAAAAGGTTGAATTTTACGCTTCATTGTGCTATAATTGGAATGATAGGCTTTTCGGGGATTTCTCCCGCTGCAAGCCGTAAATCTTGGCATGACTGCTGCCGTAAATTCAGTCCCGCACAGCGGATATGGAGTTATTATGTTTATTCCCGATTTTTTCACAACTCTCAGTATAACAAACGCTGAAAATCCAAATCTTTTCCCATTCCCTTTCAAGCTCCACCTCATATTCTGTATAGTTGCATTTGTATTCTTCGTATTAAGATTTGCTTTCGATAAAAAGCCATATCAGGCGATTCTTGCCGTTGCTATTCCATTTTCCATGACTTTATGGATTTCAGATAACCGCTTCTGGTTCTATACTGTAGGTATAATCGAACTTCTGTTCATTATCGCTGCCGTAACTGCCAATATCGTATATAAAATCAGACACCCCCAGCCCAAAGAGGAAAAGGCGGCTGCTGAAATATCCGAAAAAAACGGAAATGAGGCTGAATAATCATGAATATCGTTATTCTCGACTGGTCTACAATGTGCTGCGGAGATGACCTTTCCCCCGATATTTTCGGGGAATACGGCGATGTTACGGCTTATCCCCTGACCGCCCCTCATGAGACTATCTCACGAATCGGTGACGCTGAAATCGTCCTCTGCAACAAGGTACTGATTACCCGTGAGGTTATGGACCGCTGTCCCAATCTGCGATATATAGGGCTTTTCGCCACCGGCTTCAACAATGTTGACGTTGAGTACGCCGCACAGAAGAGCATTACCGTCTGCAATGCGGGACAGTACTCCACAAATGCTGTTGCACAGCAGGTTTTCGCCTATATTCTTGACTATTGCAGCCGTATCCGTGATTACGACAATGACGTTAAGGACGGCGGCTGGGAAAAATCCCCATGCTTTTCTTATTTTCCATTTCCCACTGCGGAAATGGACGGAAAAACCCTGTCTGTCGTTGGTTTCGGCTCAATCGGCAGGAGAGTTGCTGAACTCGGCGCTGCTTTCGGCATGAAAATTCTCGTAAATTCACGGACAGTTCCCGAAAATTGCCCTTATGAGTTCTGCGATTTCGACACTGCTGTTAAAAACGCCGATTTTCTCACTTTCCACTGTCCGCTTACAGATAAGACAAAAGGCATTGTAAACGCCAATATGCTGCGGATTATGAAAAAATCCGCCGTTCTCATCAACACTTCAAGAGGCCCTGTGGTCAATGAAGCGGATTTAGCCGAGGCACTCAATAACGGCACGATTTCCGCTGCTTATCTCGATGTTCTCGAAAAAGAACCTATGGCTTCGGATACGCCCATGAAATCCGCTAAAAACTGCGTTATTACGCCCCATACGGCATGGGCAGCCTACGAAACAAGAGTACGTCTGCTCAATATCGTAAGCGAAAATATAAAATGCTGGCTTGATAACAAGCCCCAAAATAAAGTTAATTAATATAAGGAAATGATAAAAATGAGAAATAATTCCGAAAAAAAGAGGATTGTCATAAAATTAGGTACTTCTACCCTCGCTCACAGCACAGGTAAACTGAATATCCGCCGTATGACCAATCTTGTACGTGTTATTTCAGACCTCCACAACTCCGGAAAAGAGATTATCCTCGTTTCTTCCGGTGCTGTCGGCCTTGGTTCGGGAAAACTCGGACTCCCCTCAAAGCCTAAGGAAACTAAAATGAAACAGGCGGTTGCCGCTGTCGGTCAGTGCGAACTTATGCACATCTATGACGATATGTTTGAGAAATACAGCGTTACAGTGGGACAGATTCTTCTCACAAAGGCTATTATCAACAATCCCAACCACTGCGAAAACTTTAAAAACACTGTTGAATCTCTCGTTAGTATGGGCGTTATTCCCATTGTAAACGAAAACGACTCTATTTCCATTGATGAGCTGGAGCTTGAAATCGGCGAAAACGATTCCCTTTCGGCTCTTGTTGCATCCCTTTCAGGTGCAGATTTACTGCTGATTCTCTCAGATATTGACGGTCTTTACACTTGTGACCCCCGTACAAATCCCGATGCAAAGCCTATTTCCTACGTTGAGGAAATTACCCCCGAAATTGAAAATGCCGCAGGCGGTGCAGGTTCAAAGCTTGGCACCGGCGGTATGTCTACCAAAATTAATGCTGCTAAAATCGCTACAGAAGCAGGTATTGACATGGTTATCATGAACGGAAAAAATCCCGAACTTCTGTACGATTTATTTGAAAATAAGGAAATCGGTACGCTTTTCAAAGCTAAATCCAACTAAGAGGTGAATATCATGAGCTATACTCTTGAATTAGGAAAAAAAGCCAAAGCAGCTGAGCCTGTTATTGCCGCTGCTTCCACTAATCAGAAAAACGAGGCTCTTGCCGCAATTTCAAAGGCACTTATCGCAAATACTGCGCTGATTATTGCCGAAAACGAAAAAGACCTTATCGCTGCTAAGGAAAATAATATGTCTGCTGCTATGCAGGACCGTCTTAAACTTGATGAAAACCGCATCGCAGGCATGGCTAAGGGCGTTGATGAACTTATTGCTCTCAATGACCCCATTGGTCAGGTTATTGACGGATTTAACCGCCCTAACGGTCTGAGAATTACGAAAACCCGTGTTCCCATGGGCGTTATCGGTATTATCTTTGAATCACGCCCCAATGTTACTGTTGACGCTGCTGCTCTCTGTCTTAAAGCAGGCAACGCAGTTATCCTCAAAGGCGGAAAAGAGGCTATAAATTCAAATATCTGCCTTGGAAAAATCATGCGTGAGGCGCTTGAATCCTGCGGTCTCCCTGCTGATATTATTCAGGTGGTGGAGAATACTTCCCGTGAAACTACAAACGAGCTGATGAAGCTTAACGGCTATGTTGATGTTCTTATTCCCAGAGGAAGCGCACGACTGATTCAGGCTGTTGTAACTACTGCTACTGTTCCTGTTATCGAGACAGGCGCAGGAAACTGCCACGTTTATATCGACGATTCCGCTGATATGTCTATGGCGGTTGATATTACTGACAACGCTAAAACTCAGCGCCCCTCTGTGTGCAATGCTATTGAATCACTTCTTGTTCATAAGGATGTAGCTGAAACTTTCCTGCCCCTTATCGCAGAGCGTTTCAAGTCCCATAACGTGAAAATTTACGGCTGTGACAGAACTATCGACATTCTCGGCGATTCTGTTGAAAAAGCTACAGAGGACGAATATGCAACAGAATTCAATGACTACACTATTGCAGTTAAGGTTGTGGATTCCATTGATGAAGCCATTGCCCACATCCGCCGCTACAGCACACGCCATTCCGAATGTATTGTAACAAAATCCCTCGACGCTGCACGTAAATTCCAGCATGAGGTTGACGCTGCGGCTGTATATGTCAATGCTTCTACACGTTTCACTGACGGCGGAGAGTTCGGTTTCGGTGCTGAAATCGGTATATCCACTCAGAAACTCCACGCAAGAGGCCCTATGGGACTCACTGAACTTACAACTGTAAAGTACCTGATTGACGGAAACGGTCAGATAAGATAAACAGTGACAGCTAATCTGTCACAATACTACTTTGTTTGATTTTACAAGGAGAATTTTATGGCTATCAGAAAAGATATAGACGATATGCTTAATAACCTGAAAGACGGCAAACCTCTTGAATCGCCGTCTGAACCCGAAATACAGCCCGAAAGTCCTAAATTTGTCGAGGGCACAAACATGACAGTAGATGAACTGCTCACATCTCTCATAGGAGATTCAAACGACAGTTCAATTGCAAATAAACCTGCTGAAACAGCTCCTAAGCCGAAAAAAATGAAAATTGTCATTTCACATGAGCTTCCCGATTATGAAGCACTGAGAGCTGAGGAGAAAAAACGTGAAGCAGAACAGGCAATGGCTGAAAAAATTGCTGAACGTGACAAACTTAGGGCTGAACGTGAAGCCGAAATAGCTCGTATTGAAGCTGAGCGCAAAGCCGCAGAAGAAGCCGAACTGGCTCGCATTGAAGCTGAGCGCAAAGCCGCCAAAGAAGCTGAAATGGCTCGCATTGAAGCAGAGCGCAAAGCCGCAGAAGAAGCTGAACTGGCTCGCATTGAAGCTGAGCGCAGAGCCGCGGAAGAAGCTGAACTGGCTCGTATTGAAGCTGAGCGCAAAGCTGCCGAAGAAGCTGAATTGGCTCGTATTGAAGCGGAAAGAATAGCTATTGATGATGAGATTTCTGCCCTTGAATCCCCTGTACTAGACTTGTCCGAACCGGAACCTGCGGAAACTATTGAAGAATCCGCCGAGTCCGTAAATGCTAAACCTAAATTCACCAACGTGCTCAGGAACATCCTCGATGAAGACCCTGACGCTGTCATGAACCGCCGCTACACTGCAAACTATGAAAGCAATCCCAGAAGCGGAAAGCTGAAAAAGGGATTTTATGCTGTTTTCGGCGTTATCTTCTCCCTTCTTGCCTGTGTTGGACTTGTTACTGTCGTTGCTAAGAGCATCAGCTTTTTCAGCAGCTATTCCTCTGGAGAATCCAAAAAAGACGGATTTGCAGAGGTTCTCTACCCTGCGGTAATTATGGATATTGAGTCCTTTAACTCCCCTACTGAGCTTCCTCCTGAGCAGATTATTACCGCCGCTATCTGGTCTATGATTATGGCGGACGGCGTTACATCTCAGTATGAACTGACTTTTGACGTTGTTATGATTCCTGCTGCTGATGTTGAATCCTACGCTGTAAAGCTTTTCGGTGAAAATATTCCCCAGCTGACTCATACAACTGTTGGACCTGCGGAATCACGATTCTACTACAACGAGGAAACCAAATCCTACAATGTTCCTGTTGCTCCCGTGACATACACTTATACTCCCGAAATTAAGGAAGCTACAAAAAACGGAAGTGAATACACTGTTAAGGTTGATTATATCGACGAACTTCCCTCGTGGCTGCCTAAGAGTTCCTCAAAATCGGTTGAGTTTACTCTCATTGAAAAAAACGGTGAATATCAGTTGAAATCCATGGAAATTCTCTCTACAAATACAAGCGCTGTATAAAATATCGGCATCCGTTTTTCGGATGCCGAAAATTTTTTCAAATTTCTTTGATTTTTTTCAAAAAAACCCTTGACAAATCCTTTTTTATATGGTATAATATTAAAGCAGTCAGGAAATGATGCAATGCGGATGTGCTGGAATAGGCAGACAGGCACGTTTGAGGGGCGTGTGTCACACGACGTATGGGTTCAAGTCCCATTATCCGCACCAAGTTCTCTACTAATTGGTAGAGAACTTTTTTTATGCAATAAACTATCCTCGATTTTCATCGGGGATTTCTTTATAAACAAAACACGCCCTCCCATTACGGGAAGGCGTGAATTTTTATCGTTTGAGCATAATTTGTAAGTTAATCTTACTTGATAGCAGCCTCGTACTCAGCTGTTGTCATGGGGAACTTATCAGCGCCATAGATAGCAGCGTCTACTGCCTGAATAGCAACAGCGTCAGCAGCAGAAAGTCCGCCACCGTTGTCGATTACGTCAGCGTTGAGAGCACCCTGTGCTGTAAGGCTGAAGTCATCGTTGTTACCGAGAGCCTGAAGGATAGCTGTAGCGTCAGCAATTGTTACCTTGCCATCGCAGTTAGCATCGCCCCAGAGTGTAGCTGTACCGCCGGGTGTAGGCTCTGTTGTACCGGGCTGAGGAGCTGTTGTACCAGGTATAACATCATAAGGAGCTACATCGGGATAGAGAAGTGCCATTGTTCCGTATGTCATGAGAGCATCGCCCATGTGCCAGAATCTGTGGAGCTTGAATCTGTAACCCTCAGTTTCCTTTGTAGCATCATAAACCTTCTTGAGTTCCTGATACATAGGATCCTTAGCGTAGCTCTCACGGATGGAGCTGAATGTAGCGCCGGGCTCAAGCTTAGAACCATCAGGCATTGTTCCGCTATAGTAATCAGGAATATAAACTTCCTGCTCGAATACTCTCTTGAGTGAGCCGTTGCAATCCTCGAATGCGATACCAACATCGTCACGACCGAGCTCCCACTGCTTTGTCATGAGCTTGTTAGCGAGCTCAAGAGCCTTTTCGCCACGCTCAGAACCGCCGTTCTGTGCAGCGTCAGCGCTAACCTTGTTAGCAGCAGCGTAGAAGATAAGTGTGTTACAGAGTGAGGATACGCATCCTATGTCGCCCATGCCGTAACCAGTAATCTTACATGTAAGACCGCTGTTAGCATCGGGATCGTAAGTACCGCCCCATGTCTTAGGCTGACCGCTCCAATCGAGGTTGGAAGGAATAGCATAAGCAAGTGTTTCGCCCTTTTCAGTTACATAATCGAACTGTGTATTCTCAAGGAAGAAGTCGATCCATCTGCTGAGGAGCGCTTCGAGAGCTTCCTCAAGTGAGAGACCGCCGAATGTCTGTCCCTTAGCGAGATCGCCCTTTGTCTTTACATAGTAGTAAAGCTCTGCAAGACGCTGTGTAGACCATACCTGGTTACCGATCCAGTGGTTGGAACCAGGGTCAGCGTATACAGGGTGCTCAACGTAAACCATATCATAGAATGTAGACTCATCAGCATCATACTTCTCGTACTTACCGTTCTTAGAGTTTGTACAACCACCAGCGTAAGGACCATTAGCAGACTGGAGCCAGAGGTACATTTCGATCTGTCTCTTGAGAGACTCTACGTAGTCTTCCTGAGCGTTCTTTGCCTTCATGTTGCCGCCGATATTCTCGTCATAAGCAAGTGCATAAGCAGCAAGGGGGTTCTGATAGAACTGATGTGAATGTGAGCATCCGATCTGCCATGCCCAGCTGTAATCGCCGTAGCTTGCGGTGAGAGCGCCGCCCCATGATGTATACCAAGACATGAGGTAGTGCTGGCTCTTGAGGCCTGCAGAAGCAGAAGCCATATTCTGGCAGCCGATTTCCTTATAGTACTTATCGAACATGTCGTTACGGCACTGGTCACCCATCTTACCAGCAAGGTAAGAGAGCTCGCCGCAATCTACGCCGAAGTTGCTTGCAAAGTAGATAGCCTGAATAGCACGGTCCTCAGCGTCAGGAGCGTTTGTGAAGGAGTACTGTGAAGGTACCTTATCCTTACCATTGAAGATAGCCTTGATACCGTTACCGTTATCCTTATCGCTGCTCTCCATACCGTACTTAAGCTCTTCAAGACAAGGATGAGGAACAGTCTCGAAACAAGACTCCTGCTCACCTCTCTGGAATGTGTTAATAAATGTGAACTGTCCCTTGCCTCCGCCGAAGCCATACCAGTCATCAACGTCAGCGAGCCAGTGCATGAGGTAGTAACCTTTGTCTCCGCCGTAAGCAGCC
>JAFXAJ010000010.1 GCA_017517145.1 Ruminococcus sp. | reverse complement strand
TGGTAAAATAATAATATATGTTCACTATACCCATTTAAATGAGGATTATTATGAAAGTTACACTTCTTGCACATACCCCCGAACCTGAAAAAACTATTGCCACTGCTGCTAAATTATGCTATTCAAGCAGTGATATAGGTACACTCCGTGATGGTCTTACCGACGAAAAAACAATTTCTTTTATAGATATGCTTCTTTCTATCGGTCATGAAAGCGTTCTGGAACACGTGAGCTTTACTTTCGGTATCGAGGGAATTTCACGTGCCTGCTCACATCAGCTGGTACGCCACCGCATAGCCTCCTACTCACAAAAAAGTCAGCGCTATGTAAATGAAAACGGGTTTGAATTCATTACCCCTCCCGAAATTGCTGAAAATTCTGCTGCAAAGGCTGAATTTGACAACATAATCGGTCAGATTTCCAGCAGCTATGATAAAATTGCTGATATGCTTACTGAATCTCATAAAGAACGCTTTATGGCTGAAGGTATGGACGAAAAAACAGCAGAAAATAAAGCAAGAAAACTTGCTAACGAGGATGCTCGGTTTGTTCTGCCAAATGCCTGTGAAACTAAAATTGTTGTTACTATGAATGTTCGCTCTCTATTTAATTTTTTCCATCATCGCTGCTGCAATCGTGCTCAGTGGGAAATCCGTAATGTAGCCAACGAAATGCTGAAGCTTTGTCTTGGTGCCGCACCTGCTGTATTCAGATATGCCGGTCCTTCCTGCGTTGCTAACGGCAAATGCCCTGAAGGAAAAATGACCTGCGGAAAAGCAAATGAAATAAAAGCTTATTTTGCACAGTTCATAAAGGATTCAACCGATGCTTGAATTCCGTTCCATTACCCTCGGCGACAGAAAAAGAATTAATGAGGCTCTTGCAAAATCTGATTTTATGGGATGTGAATACTCTTTTGCCAATAATCTTGCATGGTGTAGACTGGCGGATTCTAAAATCTGCTTTTATAAAGATTTTTACATCGTATGCGCCTTTGGAAGTGAAGATAATATTCCAACTTTTGTTCTCCCGTCAGGCAGCGGCGACTACTGCGACGTAATTGCTGAAATGAAAAAATTCAGCGAAAATTTTGGTTTTCCGCTGCGTATAAGCGGTGTTACTGATTCTTCTCTTGATATGCTGAAACAGTTGTATTCTTACAAATTCACTTATTTCCTTGACCGTGACAGTTCGGATTATATTTATCTGCGCTCCGACCTTGCGGAGTTAAAAGGAAAAAAATATCATCAGAAACGTAATCATCTCGCAAAATTTAACCGTATAGACAGTACGTTTTCTTTTCTATCCGAAAAAGATTTTGATGACTGTATAAGCTTTATCGTTTCAGATTATAACAATAAATCCGAAAACGATATTTCACATTCAGCTATTGCTGAACAATACGCCATAAACACCTACTTCAACCATTTCGAAGAGCTGGGACTTTCAGGCGGTATCATCCGTATAAATAATAAGATTGCTGCTGTGACAATAGGTGAAAAAATTAACTCAGATACGTTTTGCGTCCATATTGAAAAAGCAGACCGCAGCTATGACGGAATTTATACAGGTATTTGCAATAGATTTGTCAATGAATGTACTGTTGGCTGCACTTATATCAATCGTGAAGAAGATTTAGGAATTGAAGGGTTAAGAAAGTCAAAGCTTTCATATCATCCTATTTTCCTGCTTAATAAATATATTGTAAACTTTAAATGAAAGGACTATTGCTATGATATATGTTTATCTTGCTCAGGGCTTTGAAGAAGTTGAAGCTCTTACTCCTGTTGACCTGCTCAGACGTGCAGAAAAAAAGGTTATTACCGTTGGTATAGGCGATAATATTATTGTAAGTTCTCATGGTATCCCCGTTGTAACTGATACTATCGCTCAGGAAGCGCCTCTTACTGATGAACTGGAAATGATTATTCTGCCCGGAGGTATGCCCGGAACTCTTAACCTTGAAAAGTCTGAATACGTTCAGGCTGCTATCGACTTCTGCATGGAAAAAAATATTACTATTGGTGCAATATGTGCTGCACCTTCTATCCTTGGTCATAAGGGTATACTCAACGGCAAAAAGGCTGTATGCTATACTGGTTTCGAAACTCAGCTCGAAGGTGCTGTAATTGGAACTGAAGCTGTTGCTGTTGATGGTAATATTGTTACTTCCCGTGGTGCAGGTTCTGCAATGGAATTTGCTCTTACTCTTGTTGAAAAGGCTGTTTCAGAGGCAGAGCGAAAAAGACAATACAACGCTATTTTATGCGGTTAAATGGTGATAATATGACAAAAAAAGAACTGAGAAAGCAATTTACTGAAATTCGTAAATCTGCTTCCTGTAGAGAATCTGATGTTCTTATCACTGAAAATCTGAAAAAACTTACTGTGTGGGAATCAGCTGATGTAGTTCTGCTGTATGCTTCTTACAATTCAGAGCCTTCTACATGGAAATTTGCTTCATGGCTGCTTGAAAAAGGAATCAGTATTGCGTACCCAAAATGCGGCGAATACGGAGAAATGACATTTTATAAAGTTAACTCTACTGATCAGCTTCACATCGGAAAGTTTGGCATTGCTGAACCAACCGCAAATATTATGGATATTCCATATATCACAGATAAAACAGTTTGTATTGTTCCGGGACTTGCTTTTACTGCCGATGGTAAAAGAATAGGTTACGGCGGAGGTTACTACGATAGATTTCTGTTAAAAAATTCTCAGCTTTTTTCTATCGGTCTTGTTTACGAAAAATGTATTCCAGAGGATTTACCTTCTCTGGAACATGATATTAAAGTCAAAGCTATTGTAACAGAAGAAAGGATGGTGCTTTGCAATGAGTGACAACAAAGATATTATAAATGATATACTCAATGAAACTCCAGATAATATGGATGAAAGAATTGATGATGCCCTCGAAGAAGCCGACAGACTTGACGAAATTGAGGCAAACAATTTAAAGGAGGCTATTCAGGAAGCTCATGCTGTTCCATATCAGGAATACTATAATAATTCTGAACGGCCTATGCGTTCTATGAATCCTCCTCCCAATGTTAAACGCAAGAAAAAGAAAAAGAAGAAAAAGAAGGCGAGCCGTCTGCCGGGTGTTCTTATTCTTGTAACACTTATTTTTGGTATATCGATTATACTTTCCCTTGTTATCATCAGCTTTGGCAAGGATATGCTCGGTATTGGAAAAAGCGATTCTACACACGTTATAGTT
This sequence comes from Ruminococcus sp., assembly GCA_017517145.1. Classification (GTDB taxonomy): domain Bacteria; phylum Bacillota; class Clostridia; order Oscillospirales; family Ruminococcaceae; genus Ruminococcus. Next base: position 7,788 of record JAFXAJ010000010.1, on the reverse strand, counting down.
ATTCCTGAGGGTGCTACTACTCCCGAAGTTGCACAGATGCTGCTGGAGGACAATATTATAAAATCTTCCGAAGCCTTTGAATTCTTTGCAAGCTTTGGTGATGAACTTGTTTATGTAACAGGCGAACATTTTGTAAGACCTAATATGCCCTATGAAACAATTATTGATGAACTTACAAAAGTGCCTACTGAGGAAATGGGAGAATCAATTGAAGTTACATTCCCTGAAGGAATTACTCTTATTGATGCTGCAAATATTCTTGAAAAGAATCATATCTGCGACGCTGAAGATTTCATATTCTACTTCAATTCAGGCGGATTCGGTATTGATTTTGAGGAAAGACTTCCTAGCGACTCCTCTCTCAAGTTCCAGAAAATGGAAGGTTATCTTTTCCCTGATACCTACTTCTTCTATGAAAACAGCAAACCGGAAGAAGTATGCCAGAAAATTTACTACAACTTTGATACAAAAATGAATGGCGAGTTCAGCACAAGCAAAAAAGAATATGCTACACGATATGAGCGTATGGAAGAACTCGACCTTACTCTTGATGAACTTATTACTATTGCTTCTATTGTACAGAAAGAGGCTGCAAACGTAAAAGATATGAATGACGTTGCTGCTGTTTTCAGAAACCGTATTGAAAACAATGACGTATTCCCCAAACTCCAGTCAGACCCTACTAAAAACTATTCCAATAATACAATTCGTCCCAATATAGAATACTACAACCAGACTATTATTGACGCTTATGATACCTATAAAAGCGCAGGTCTTCCCCCTGGAGCAATCTCAAACCCTGGTCTTGATGCTATTGACGCTGTTCTCACAAATAAAAAGACTAAGAACTTCTACTTCATTGCAAATATAAGAACAAACAAAACTTTCTTCTCTGAAACCCTTGAAGAACATGAAGCTAAAGAGGCTGAAATTAAACAGTATTACATTGACAATCCTGTGGAGGAAGAATAATGAGTATACTTGAAGTACTTGCTCCTGCCGGTGATGAGGAACGCCTTACTGCTGCTCTTAATTACGGTGCAGATGCAGTTTACCTCGGACGCAAACAATTCGGCATGAGAGCTTCACCCATGAATTTTGATTTTGAACACCTTGTAAAGGCTGTTGAAGCTGCTCATGAAAAAGGTGTAAAAGTATATCTCACCTGCAATACTCTGCCAAGAAATAACGAACTGCCCTTCTTTGAGCAGTTCGTTAAAGAGGCTGTTGACGCTAAGGTTGACGCTTTAATCGTTGCTGACATAGGTTTGCTTATGCTGATTAAGAGATATGCTCCTGATATGGAGATACATATTTCTACTCAGACAGGTATTGTCAATTATGCTACAGCCCGTGAGCTTTACAATCTCGGAGCAAAAAGAATCGTTCTTGCACGTGAACTTTGCTTAGATGAAATCGCTGAAATCCGTGCTAAAACAAGTCCCGACCTTGATATTGAATGTTTTGTCCATGGCGCTATGTGTGTATCATTTTCGGGAAGATGCCTCCTTTCTCAGTATCTCGTAAATCGTGATGCTAACCGTGGAGAATGTGCTCAGCCATGTCGGTGGGGTTATCATCTCATGGAAGAAAAGCGACCGGGGCAGTATTTTCCCATTTACGAGGACGAAAAAGGCACGTATATCCTTAATGCCAAAGATATGTGCATGATTGAACATATTGACAAGCTTGCAGAAGCAGGAGTAACAAGCCTTAAAATTGAGGGGCGTGCAAAATCTGCCTATTATGTAACTGTTGTAACAAATGCTTACCGTATGGCTGTAGATGAGTATATGCGTGACCCATATAATTTTAAGCTTCCTGACTGGATAAGAGATGAGGTTTACAAAGTAAGTCACAGACAGTACTGCAACGGATTTTTCTTCGGAACTCCCGAAGAATCTCAGTATTACGAAAACAGCGGATATATCAGAAATTATGATATTGTTGCTGTTGTTGATCGCTGCGAAAACGGCACTGTTTACTGCACACAGTGTAATCGATTCTTTGCAGGTGATGAAGTGGAGCTGCTATCCCCTTCTGCTAAGCCTGTAACAATGACTCTCGACACTATTTTCAACGAAAACGGTGAATCCGTTGATGTTGCAAATCACGCAATGATGAAATTTTCATTCAAATGCGATACTGTTTTCCCTGCGGGTACTGTTATTAGAAAAGGCAGTCTTGAAAATGAGTAAATGCAAAACTCCCCGATTCATTCAATTTGAATCAGGGAGTTTTTTCAATTAAGCAACATCGTTCCAATCGCAAGATAGGAAGCAAAAATCATCCACAAAAGGTAGGGAATATTGAGATACCCTGCCTTTTTTCTTATTGAAAGGAACATACAAATCATAATTCCGACGAGAACTGTAAGAATCACTGCAACTACAGCCGCTGCTGTAAAAAGTCTGAATCTGAAAAATATAATGCTCCATGAAAAATTAACCGCAAGCTGTATCAAATAAACTGTCAATGCAGATTTCCTCTTGTAGCTATCGCTTCTGTATATCATATATGATGTAATGCCCATTAAAGCGTACAGAACAGCCCACACCACAGGAAATACCCAGGCAGGTGGTGATAACGGCGGACGCAGTATTTCTGCGTACAGACTGCCGAAATCTCCTGCAAGCAAAGCAGAAACTGCTCCCACAAGCTCCGCAAAGACAATTGAGATAATAAGCTCGGTTAAACTGAATCTTTTCATAAAATGCACCTCGTTTTCATTGATGTTACATTTTATGAAATTATTTCAGAAAAAATTACTTTATCAGCGGAGTTATATTATTGAACACAGCATAGAATTTTACGGGAATGTGCTTGTCTATATGGCATTTTCCGAAAAACCATTTCTCATATTTGCAGGTTTTTATGATTTCTTCAAATAATGCGTGAACTTCTATCCTCTGAAATACATCTACACCAAGGCAGTCCTTTACTGAGGCAGGCGGTTCATGTGTTATTACATAATCTACGGAATGATTATTTGCTTCGAGATTTCTTACAGCCTCCATGATTTCCTCATGTGACGGCTGTTCACGTTCCCACCAGTCGCTGTCTCTGCGGAACTCAATATCCTGACTGTGACCACCGCCGAAAGTGAATATCTTCTTGCCTTCGATAGTGTAAACCTGCCCTCTCATAAGGTGTATAAGATTCGGTGCAATAACTCTTGCCATTCCACCGTTCCATGTGCTTTCAGGAAATTTTTCAAGCATATCAAAATTCTCATGACATCCGTCAATGAAACATATAGTATATTCTGCTGTCAGAAGCTTTTTAAGATTAGCTTTTTCCTTTTTTGAACCATTCCAGAGAAAACCAAAATCTCCGCATATAATAAGGGTATCCCCTGCTTTCAGCTTTTTTAGCTGGGGGTCTTTGAAACGTGTTAAATCTCCGTGTGTATCGCCTGTAACATATATCATTTTTGTTTCCTCCTGTTTTTATATCCTATATCTAAAATTATATCATATTCAAAAATCAAAGTCAATGATTAAACGGAAAAAAGAGCTCCCGAAGGAACTCTCTTTTCCATATATCATTATATTCAAGGAATTGGCTTAATAATTACATTACAGATTCAGGAAGTGAAGTGATAACCTTTGCGTCATACTTCTGGATTGAAACTGCATCTGCTGCTGTTATACCGTCACCCTTATTGAATACGTCTGCATTTGCTTCACCTTGTGCTGTAAGACCAAATTCATCCTTATTGCCCATGTGCTGGAGAATAGCTGTAGCATCAGCGATTGAAACCTTGCCGTCACAGTTTGCATCACCTGCAAGTGTTGCTGCAGGAACGCTGGGATTTACGGGTGTTGTGGGGGAAGAAGGAGTCGTAGTAGTGGGAACTGTTGTAGTTGCCTTAGGTGCTGTTGTTGTATTTGCGGGAGGTGTTACAACTACGCCTGATGTTGCCTTCTGGTTATCCATGCATCCGCCGTCTGTATCGAATATATCTGAAAGCTTTGTGAAGAGTCCTTCGCCTGTAGCTTCTGTAAGGTTGTACTTGCCTGATGCTACATAACTTACAGAAGAATCTGTTTCGAAACCTGCGTATTTACAGCTTGAAGATACCTTTTCGCTTCTGCTGGACACTACTGTTGCCTGCTGATTGCCCTTTACATTAATGTAAACATCGTTGAAGCTCTTTACTACACCGCCTGATTTAACCTCTACAGGGTCTTTACTATCTTTCATAACGTTGTATTCAGAGAAAATATAAGCATTAGCTCTGGGGTTCTGGCAGTAGCTTGTCTGTCCGTCAAATACGTTGTTGTACATGTGAATGTCTGCCTGACGAGCAAGAGGTCCTCTTGATTCGCAGTTTTTCCAGTAGTTGTGGTGGTATGTAAGGTGATACTGATAGTTTGTATCAGATGCACCTACGAGATTTGTCTTGTGGTAGCCATCATAGTAGCAGTAGCTGTTTGTGAAATACTGTCCACGCTTGAAGTCGCAGGCACCGTCACCCTCTGCCTTATCTGATTCAGCAGGATTTGATACATGAGGTACATAGAATTCGCAGTTATGAATCCAACATCTCTCAACGGGAGCTGTAAGTTTATCGCCTTCCTGTACACCCTCCATGCCGAGACAATCTTCGGGAACGTTCTTGAATGCAATATTTCTTACTTCAAAAGATTTGCCAAACTGAGGATCAGCTGATGTTGCCATGAAATGAATTCCCCAGCCATCAATTGTAGCGTCATTGCCAACACCTTCAATAGTGATGTCTTTACCTGCGCTCATTCTTGCCATGTAGCCGTTATCGCCAACAGAACCGCCGAAATCAACGGAGTCATAAGCTGTAACACCGGCAGGAGCTGATACATTGCCTACGATACGGATAACAAGAGGTGTACCGTCCTCGGCAAGCTTCTTGATGATGCCGCTGTTTGTATTTGCCTTTCCGCCCTTAGATGTCTTTCCGCCGCCTACATCCTGACCTGACGAATTGAGGATATTACCGATACCTGTTACAGATGTACCGTCCTTGGAAGTGATTGTAACTGTATCCTTGTTGTCTTCTGTGATGTAAAGAATCTTAGCGTTAGCCTTAATTGTTCCGTTATCTGTATAAGCACCTACACCCTCATCATAGTTGAAGTGAGCATATCCTGAACGGTCCTGAGCGCCTACAACAATACCGGGCTGGGTAAGCTTACCCTTGGATGTTTCAAGTGTAATTGAATATGTACCGGGGGTGAGTCCGAGAATATCTACACGTACACCTTCTGCAACATCTCTTACAAGATATTTGAAATCGTCACCTTCAAGTGTGCCGTTGGATGCTCCTGAATATGATACACCTGTTACAGATGCGTCATTGAGACCTGAGCATACAAGGTATGCCATTTCATTCCAGCCGCCTGCATACTCTACCTTAATATCTCCGGAAGGTACTACTGCACCGGGAATATCAACTACTGATGTTATTACAGGCTGCGAAGGAGTCTGAGGAGCAGTTGTCTGAGCAGGCTGTGAAGGCTTATTTGTTGTTACCACAGATGAACCTGCGCTGCCGCCGAATACCATATAGAACAGATTTACACTGTCTGCTTTTGTGATTGTATGTGCGCCTGCACTGAGGTCTATTGTAGCAATACCATTGCTTGCAGTATACTTTGTACCATCAACCTTTATAGTTGCGGAGGGTTCAACGAAAACAAGTGTAAGTTTTCCTGCTGAACCTGCATTGAATGAAATGCTTGTTGCAGATTCAATTTTCAGACACTGTGTGAGAGTTTTTCCGTCATAAGTTACTGAACCCTTGCTTGAGGAAAGGTTACCTGAAATTGAGAAGAATGAGCTGTTAAGTCCGTTTGCTGTGAAGTCATGGATCTGTCCGCCTGACACAGAAGGAGTAGTGGGATTTGTCTGTGCAGGCGTGGTCTGAGAGGGTGCCTTCGTAGTTGTAGCGGAGGGTTTTGCTGTAGAAGGCGTTGTGGAAGGCGGATTAGTTGCGGGAGGATTGGAAATATCATCCTTAAATCCTGAACCGATAGCAACGATAGAATCCTTATAGGAGTCAAGTGCAGAATTAAGTCCTGAGATTACATCATAATTTCTATCCTCTGAGGGATCGCTGAAATCCCAGTCAAAATCACCGCCGTCAACACGACCTGCTCTTGACATTACAACAGAGGGAACATCAGCTGCAGAATCTGCTGTATAGCTGTACATCGAGCTGCTTGTATCAAAGTTTGAGTAGCTTGTACCGCCCTTCTTTGTCTTGTATGATGAAGGTACTTCTTCGGAAGCAGAAGATGCTTCGAAACAGTCAAAATCTGTTGCAGAATCTGCGTGTGTAACAGGCTTTTCTGTATTGTCATAGATATTGCCGTAGGATTTAATCATACCGCCTGCATCTGATGCAATGGGATCGCCGTCAGCAATATCTGTACCCTGCTGAGAGATAAGAATAGGATTATTTGTATCCTTGAAGTAGTTTGATTCAGCAAATACGGAGCTGCCGAGTCGTGCAATCATACCGTATTTTGCAACGCCGTCATAGTAGTTGTTGTAGCAGTGTACCGCAGACGATACACGTACAAGAGGATGACGGGAATCTGAATGGTCATACCAGTTATGATGATATGTGATATAGTTAAGGGTTGTATCACCGTTTCCGTTGAGGTGTGTTTTTCCGCAATCCCAGAAGTGATTGTAGGAATGTGTTACATACTGGGATTTTTTAGTATCAAGAGCACCGTCGCCCTTTACCTGATCTTCATCTGAACCTGGATCACCGTAGAAGAAATCGTTGTTATGAACCCATACATGGTCGTTATCCTGCTGAAGTCCAACTGCATCGCCCTCTGAGCTGTCGCAGTTCATAAGACCAAGGTTACAGATTTCAACATCCGATGAGCCTTTAACTCTTATTCCAAAACCATTGAGAGTGGCATCAGAGCCGATACCCTGAATTGTAATGCCGCATTTAGTCTTGTCAATAAGAAGGTCACCTTTATCAAGAGTTGAAGGATCTGTTATGTTACCGATAACTCTGATACATACAGGAGATGAACTGCTCTTTGCTGCTGTAATAATATTCTGAAAGCCCTTAGCAGTTGTGCCGCCAATGTTAGCGGAAACTGAATCCTTTGTTGCATTTGTCACATAAACAACAACTACACCTGATTTAAGTGTACCATCACCGTTGTAAGCACCGAGATCCTTGCCATTGCTGAAAGCAAATCCGCTTCTGTCATGTGCATAAACATCAGCCTTAGCTTCTGCCGCCTTTGAAGTATCAGGAGCTCCGCCAATTATCGGTACAACCTTGATTGTGTGACTTCCAGCTTTAAGACCTACTGCATCTGCTCTCATGTAACCGCTGTACTGTCTGATGAGCTCTGAGTCAACCTGTGTGCCGTCAACATAAACGTTGTAACCGCTTGCACCTGAAACTGCTCCCCATGTGGCATACATTCCTTCAGCGTAACCTACAGCAGCGTTAATCTTTACGCTTGCTTCAGCAGCTAAAGCTGTTGTCATGCCGTTTACTGCCGGTGCAATAAAACTGCTCATTGTACCAGTCATTGCTGATAAGCTTACCACTGCGGATGCGGCAACTGCCATAATTCTTTTCTTCATCATTGCGTTTCTCATAAGATTTTCCCTCCATAATTTTTTTGAGCCATGCCTATATGACTCTTTACAAAATGATTAATATAATGATATATTCGAATACGACCATTTTCGTATCCTTCCGTTGTTGATTGACCTGTATCAACCTTACAACCATATTATACCGCATATTTCCGCAGTTTTCAATGA
>JAFXAJ010000112.1 GCA_017517145.1 Ruminococcus sp. | reverse complement strand
TCAACGATTGCAAGAATGTCTTCCATGCGGACGATGATAAATTCCTCGCCTTCAAGCTTTACATTTGTTCCTGCATATTTAGAAATAAGAACCTTATCATTCTTCTTTACTTCCATTTTAACCTCAGAAGTTCCGGGGCCTACCTCAACAACAACTGCAATTTCAGGCTTTTCCTTTGCGGAGCCTGAAAGAATGATACCGCTTTTTGTTGTCTCCTCGGCTTCTGCCATTTTAACAACTACTCTATCCTGTAAGGGTTTGATATTCATAAAAATTACCTCCTGTTAATCATTTGTATTAGCACTCTTATGATATGAGTGCTAATTATATTTTACCACCTTTTTCTATAAAATCAAGAGGTATAAGACATTTTCGGAATTTTACACAAAACTTTCAACACTATGTTGATAAATGATAGTTATGCATTAACTATTTTCACATTAACATCTTGTGATATATACTAAAATGCAACTGCATTTTTTGTGCATATCTACAAATCTATTATTTCCTCTTGACTTTTGTTGATTTTAATTCTACAATAATAGTAGATTGAATTTCAACACATAAAGGAGGTCAATTTCTATGGAAACAATGATAAACAACTACAAGGTGAGCTGTGAAATGGCGAAAGAACGTATCAGCGAGCTACTGGTGCAGCGGAGATTTCTGCGCAGTAAAGGCGATACTGCCGCCATACGTGACCTTGACCTCAACAGAAGAATTCAGCTTCTCTACAGAGAATATACCGATATGAAAGAAATTATTGACCATCTTGAAAAAATCCAATGCCGCAATACCTGAAATGGAGATGATATGATTGGGCAAACGCAAAAGCTATCGTGATACATCAACAGGCGCTGCCGACCAATATATCCGCAGTATTCTCGACAATAAACACGAAAGCAGTATACGTTCAATTTTAGTAAATATTATAAAAAATGACCTGACACCGAGACAAAATGAAATAATTATGTTATACTATTTCAAGGGGGACAGCATGGCTGAAATCGCAAGCAAGCAAGGCGTTTCCATACAGTCTGTCTCTGCCGTTATTTCAAGAGCACGGAACAGGATTTTCCGCCTTATGAAATATTACTTCCATTAAGGAGCGTTTATGAATACACCTATTTATGATTTTCTGAAAAAATACAGCAGTTCAGATATTCTGCGCTGCCACATGCCCGGACATAAAGCATTTTCCCCTGTAGAACAGCTTTCCCCGTTCTACAGCCTCGACATCACGGAAATTAACGGCGCTGACAGCCTTTTTGAAAACGAGGGAATTATCCTCCGCAGCGAAGACAACACCGCTGAACTCTACGGCGCTGGAGCGTCACTTTTCTCCGCAGGCGGCTCTACATCATGTATTCAGGCTATGCTTGGAGCTATGAAGCTGGAAAACAGACATATTATCGCCGTCCGCAACGTGCACCGTGCCTTTCTTAATGCCTGTGTTCTTCTCGGTATTGAGCCTGAATGGATTATGCCTGACTACACCGACGGCATTTTATCGGGAGTTATAAAAATGGCTGATGTTGAACAAGCTCTCACACTGACTCCAAACAGCTGTCTTTATGTAACTTCCCCTGACTATACAGGCAGATTGGCGGATATTCCTGCACTTGCCGCCCTCTGCCGCAAATACGGTGCATTGCTTATTGTGGATAATGCTCACGGCGCTCATCTGCATTTTTTCCCTGAAAGCCTGCACCCTATTTCCCTCGGAGCTGATATGTGCTGTGACTCCGCACATAAAATGCTGCCTGCTCTGACAGGGGCAGCTATGCTTCATGTTCGGGATAAAAAATACAAACCTATTCTTAAACAGACTATGAGTATGTTTGCTTCCACAAGCCCCTCATACCTCATTATGATGTCCCTTGACTTATGCAATAAGTACATAGCAGAGCGAATCCGACGTGATATTGTCATGAACCTCATTGCTATACATGATTTCCGCATGAAATTCAGCCAGCGTATAACCTTTGCGGAAAGCGAGCCTTTCCACATTACCATAAAAGCCGCTGAAATTGGCTATAACGGTATTGAGCTTGCGGAAAATCTCCGGCACTTTGGCTGTGAATGTGAATATGCCGACATAGATAATGTAATTCTGCTTATGTCCCCCGTTAATACCTCAGAGGATTTCAAACGCCTTGGAAATATCCTTGAAAACGCCCTTGATTCCACGGAAAAATCAGATATTTCACCTTTGAATATCCGATTTGAACTGCCGAAAAAGGTCATGTCCCTCCGTGAAGCTTCATTTGCTCCCTGCGAGGAAATCCCCGTGGAAAAAGCCGTGGGACGTATCTGCGCTTCTGTAAAAGTTCCATGTCCGCCTGCTATACCAATAGCTGCCGGCGGAGAAATAATTGATGAAAATTGTGTAAAAATTTTCAAAAGCTATAGCATTTCAAGCGTAATTGTGGTAAAATAGATATTGAGAATTAAGAATTATGAATTAAGAATTAATGCGTAATTCGTAATGCGTAGTGCGTAATTAAATTGGCAATATACCGCTGTTTATTCAACACAAAACAACTGATTGTAGGGGCTGCCTTTGGCAGTCCGCCGATGAAACATTGGGGAATTGAAAAAAATTTTATGACATCGCCACTACTTAATAGCCTATATAAAGGAAATTTCTATGAAAAAAATTTACGGCAACAAGTACCTGTTGAGTACTCTTAATAATATGCGGAAAAATAACCGCCTTGCCCAATCTGTTATATTCTACGGTGAAAAAGGCAGCGGAAAAAAGCTTTTCGCTGATTACTATGCATCCCTGCTTCTATGTGAATCCCCCGACGATAACGGTCCATGCGGAAAATGTCCTGCCTGCCGCAATGTCAATTCAGGCACTCACCCCGATGTATACCATGTCGCCTCAGAGGGAAAACTTGAAGGCTATACAGTCAAAATTGCAAGAGAAGTCAGCAAGGATGTCTTTATAAAGCCAAATAATAATACCGCACGGAAAATATATATCTTCCGTGACTGCCATAATATTACCGTTCAGGCTCAGAATGCCCTGCTTAAACTCATTGAAGAACCGCCACCCTACGCCTGCTTTATTTTTACTGCGGAATCAAAAAGTGAATTTCTCCCCACTATCATTTCAAGATGTGTATGCTTCGGAGTTTCCGTCTGCACCGAGGAGGAAGCTGCCCATTCCCTCACCGACAGCGGCTTCGGCAAGGAAGAAATCTCCGCCGCCATAAACTGCTTTCACGGAAATATCGGCAGATGTACAGGCTATATTCTGGATGATAACGTCCGCAAGCAGGTGGATTTGACAAAACGCATCACAAATAGTATAATAAGAAGGGACGAGTATGAACTCAATGCAGCGTTCTTTACTCTCGGAAACAACAGAAATGATATTCACGAAATACTTTCCATGATTGACAGCCTTATAAGAGATGCTGCAATTCTGAGCCGTGATTCTTCTGCCGGTACTATAGGCTGTTTCAAGGAAGCTTCAATAAAGCTTTCGGATATGCTCACCGTCTATCAGGCCGTAAGCATCCACAACGCCATTGAAAAGGGCTGCCGTGCCATTGAAGCCAATGTCAACGGCTCTCTCGTTCTGGCTGGTGTGTGCGCTGATATTATGGAAATTATTGCATAAGAGGTAAATAATATGAAAGAAATAGTTGGAATCCGCTTTAAAAAAGTCGGAAAAATATACTACTTTTCGCCCAACGGCATTAAGTTCAATGCGGGCGAATCCGCCATTGTGGAAACAATAAGAGGTATTGAGTGCGGCGAAGTCGTTCTGGAAAACCGTGAACTCAGCGATGACGCTGTGACTTCCCCTCTCAAACCCGTTATCCGCAAGGCTGACAGCAATGACCTCCGTGTCGTTGAAAAAAATAAAATCAGAGAGCAGGAAGCACGTAAAATATGCGCTGAAAAAATCAAGGCTCATGACCTGAAAATGAATCTGGTTGACGTAGAATGTACATTCGATAACAACAAGCTGCTTTTCTACTTCACCGCTGAAACACGTATCGACTTCCGTGAACTTGTAAAAGACCTTGCCGCCGTATTCCGTACACGTATTGAACTGCGTCAGATAGGAGTCCGTGACGAGGCTAAGGTGCTGGGCGGTCTTGGTATATGCGGCAGAGAATTCTGCTGTAAGGCACACATGGGCGACTTTAACCCTGTATCTATAAAAATGGCTAAGGAACAGGGGCTTTCTCTCAATCCCACTAAGATTTCAGGTACTTGCGGCAGACTTATGTGCTGCCTTAAAAACGAACAGCCTGCTTATGAGGCTCTGCTGAAAATCACACCGAAAATCGGCGCTGTTGTTGTTACTCCCGACGGCGACAAGGGTAAAGTTATCGACGCAAATCTCATTACGGGAAAACTCCGTGTCAAAACGGAAAAATCAGAAGTTCCCGTTACTCTCGGCAGAGATGAGGTTAAGCTGCTGAAGGATGCTGAAATCAAGCTGAACAAGGAAGAACTCCGTGCGCTGAAAAGCCTTGAGGATAAATAATGGCTAAGATAAATTACGGCAGGATGCTTGATGAGAAAATGGCTGAACTGCGTAAAACAGGTGAAAAACTGTCTTTGCTCCTCCATGCCTGCTGTGCGCCGTGCAGCAGTCATACACTGCTGTATCTGTACGACTGTTTTAATATAACAGTCTATTTCTGCAACCCAAATATCGCTCCCGAATCGGAATACATATACCGCAAAAATGAGCTGAAAAGGCTTGTTTCCGAACTGGGACTCAATGTGAAAATTATTGACGAGGACTATGATTCTGCGCCCTTTTACGCCCTCGCAAAGGGATACGAGGAGCTGCCGGAACGTGGCGAAAGATGCCGCAGATGCATAGAATACCGCCTGCGTAAAACTGCGGAAACAGCGAAAAAGCTTGGTGCGAACTGCTTTACAACAACTCTCACCATAAGTCCTCACAAGGACTGCGATTTCATAAATCAGTGCGGAGGAAATCTGGGAGATGAACTTGATATTCCGTGGCTGTACTCCGATTTCAAAAAACATGACGGATACAAACATTCAATTGATTTGTCAAAACAATACAGTCTCTACCGTCAGGACTACTGCGGCTGTATATACAGCAGAAAGGCAAAGGAAAATGGCTAAGGAACAGAAAACCAATGCCATGCGTTTTCTTGAAAAATGCGGGATAAACTACACCGTCCAGACTTATGAATGTGACGAATTTATTGACGGTATTCACACAGCAGAAAAGCTCGGTCAGCCTGTGGAGGAAACCTTCAAAACCCTCGTAGCGCATGGAAAATCCGGAACATATTACTGCTTTCAGCTGCCTGTTGCGGAGGAACTTGACTTAAAAAAAGCCGCAAAAAGCGTAGGCGAAAAGTCCGTGGAGCTTATTGCGGTAAAAGATATTACTAAAATTACAGGTTATGTCCGTGGCGGATGTACTCCTATCGGCATGAAAAAGCAGTTTATGACAGTGGTACATAATTCCGCAGAAAATATGGAGCTTTTTTATATCAGCGGCGGCAGAATCGGCACGCAGATACAGCTTTCTCCAACGGAGCTTGTCAAGGCTATACGTGGAAAATTCGAAGATATTATTCTTTAAGCTATATTTTAAGGGGGAGCAAAATGCTCCCCCTTTGTTCTTATTCCTCAGGTATATGAATCTCGCCGACAATAGGCAGAGGATCAATTCCCTGTCTTGTATAATAATCGGAAAGCGCTGAACGTACAGCCTGTTCAGCCAGTACGGAACAGTGTATCTTTACAGCAGGAAGTCCGTCAAGAGCTTCAACAACAGCGTCATTTGTAAGCTTGAGAGCGTCCTCAATAGACTTGCCCTTGATAAGCTCTGTAGCCATTGAAGATGTTGCAACTGCCGCACCGCAGCCGAATGTCTTGAATTTTGCGTCTGTTATTGTGCCGTTGTCAATTTTCAGGTACATCTTCATAATATCGCCGCATTTGGCATTGCCGATTTCACCGATACCGTCAGCGTTCTCAATTTCTCCCACGTTTCTGGGATTTGCAAAATGGTCCATTACCTTTTCACTGTACATCATAATATATCTTCTCCTTAATTATTCGTAAGATTCGCCCTTCATCATCTTTTCCCATACAGGGGACATGGCACGGAGTCTGTCCGCTACAACGGGAACTGTTTCAAGAATATAATCAACGTCCTCATCGGTGAGATTCTCCTCGATGGAAAGACGGAGTGAGCCGTGAGCAATTTCATGCTTCAGACCAATTGACAGAAGCACGTGAGAGGGGTCAAGTGAGCCTGATGTGCAGGCAGAACCTGACGAAGCGCATATACCGAACATATCAAGCATAAGCAGCAGGGATTCACCCTCGATACCCTCAAAGGATATGTTTATATTGCCGGGGAGACGCTTTTCCCTGTCGCCGTTAAGACGGGTATAGGGAATTGTGAGCAGTCCGTCAATGATGCGGTTTCTTTTTTCTGTAACAATAGCAGCCTTTTCAGCGATATTACTGCAGGCTATTTCCATAGCAGTACCAAGACCGACAATAGCGGGTACATTTTCAGTACCTGCACGCTTTCTTCTCTCCTGACCGCCGCCGTGAATAAGACTGGGCAGCACAACGCCCTTGCGGATATAAAGTGCGCCGATACCCTTCTGAGCGTGGATTTTATGACCTGACAGCGAGAGCATATCAATCCCCTGCTTGTGAACATCAATTTCAACGTGTCCCACAGCCTGTACAGCGTCAGTGTGGAAAAGCACCTTGTTTTCCTTGCATATAGCGGCAATCTCGTCAATAGGCTGAATAGTGCCGATTTCGTTGTTTGCGTACATTATTGTAACGAGGGCTGTGTCCTCGCGGATAGCCTTGCGGACATCCTCAGGGTTGATGAGTCCCTTGTCATCAACAGGAATGTATGTTACTTCAAAGCCCTGTTTTTCAAGATACTCCGTAGTATGGAGTACAGCATGATGTTCAATTACAGAAGTGATGATATGTTTCTTTCCTTTTTTAGCCATCTGCTCAGCTGTGCCCTTGATAGCCCAGTTGTCGGACTCTGAGCCGCAGCTGGTAAAGATAATTTCAATGGGGTCAGCACCGATAGCCTTTGCAACTTTTTCACGGGCAATTTCAATATCACGCTGAGCATTTCGTCCCAATTCGTAAATGCTTGAAGCGTTGCCATAAGCTGTCCGGAAGTAGGGCATCATAGCGCTGAGAACTTCATCTGAAACAGCTGTAGTTGCCGCATTGTCGGCATAAATAAATCTTTTTCTTTCCATATTAAACCTCTTTCAGGAATGTATATCTCTCTGAGCGACGGCAAGGCGGTCGCATCTTTCGTTTTCGGGATGGCCTGCATGACCTTTGACCCAATTGAAGGTAACATCGTGGCGTTCCAGCAAGGGGAGAAGTTTTTCCCACAGGTCAACATTGAGAGCAGGTTTTCCGTCAGCTTTTTTCCAGCATTTTTTCTGCCAGCTGTAAACCCAGCCTTTAGTTATACTGTCAACCACATATTTGCTGTCGGTGGTGAGTATTACTTTGCAAGGCTCTTTCAGTGCGGAAAGTCCTGCGATAACTCCCATAAGCTCCATACGGTTATTTGTTGTATGTGCATCGCCGCCGGAAAGTTCTTTTTCAATTGTCCCGAAGCGGAGAATTGTACCATAGCCGCCGGGTCCGGGATTACCGCTGCAAGCACCGTCTGAGAATATTTCAACGGTTTTCACACAGAACCTCCTTTTGTTATTTTTATCACAATTATGGGGTTCTCTAAAAACCGGAACACGTGCGGAATTTCGTACATGACGAATATCATTTACAAGGCATGACAGTGCAGTAAAGGATTTTGTCATAGAAATTCAGCTGTGAGTAAGGTTTTTAGAGGTTCCTTTATATTATATCAGAAAAAAATGAAAAAAGCTGGATTGTTTACTTGCGGAAACGAAAAAATTGTTAGCACACTCTTACTGTAACCTTTTTTTCAAAACAGCCATATAATACGAAGTAGAAAAAAGATTCAAAAAGGAGCAGCCAATGAAAAAAGAAAAAATACTTATTGCAGGAGGCGACTTGCGGCAGATTTACTGTGCGCAGCGGCTCAGCAGAGATTTCGAGGTATATTACACAGGCTTTGACGACAGTGCCTTCAAGGAAATTTCAGGTGTACAGCCTGCATCGGAAAAATGCAGATTTGCAGTGCTTCCCGTACCCCCTCCCGATGAATCGGGAAAGCTGTTTTCGCCTTTGTATTCGGGAGAATTAACAGTTTCAGCAGTGGAAAACCTGCTAACAGAGGACGCTGTGTTATTTACGGGAACAGCTGAGAAAAAAACAGCAGCATTTTTTCCGTCCCACGAAATATCCGCCTACATGGACAGAGAGGAACTGGCAATAAAAAATGCCGTTCCCACAGCGGAAGCGGCAGTTATGCTTGCACTTGAACGACTGCCTGTTACACTTAACGGTCTGCCGGTTCTCATAGTGGGACTGGGCAGAATTGGTATGGTGCTTGCTCAGATTTTAAAGGGATTCGGCAGCAGAATTACCGCAGCTGTGCGCAATGAAAAAGGGGCAGCAAAAGCAGCCGCTATGGGTATTGAAAGTATCAGCACAGAGGATATAAACGGCGATTACTGCCTTGTATTCAACACAGTTCCCCGACTCGTTCTTTCCGGATATATGCTGGAGAAATTCCCGAAGGATACACTGTTTATTGACCTTGCTTCAAAGCCCGGCGGTATGGATTTCAAGGCGGCTGACAAACTTGGAATAAGATATATTCACGCTCTGGGACTGCCTGGGAAAAACGCTCCTGTCAGCGCAGGATATGCCGAAGCGGAAACTGTTATCGGAATGATTAATGAAAGGGGAAATGATTATGAGTGATGATTTCAAGGGAAAACGTATCGGATTTGCGATGACAGGTTCTTTCTGTTCTTTTGAACGCTGTTTCAGACAGGCGGAAATTCTCCGTGAAAAAGGTGCGGAGCTTGTTCCTGTAATGTCGGAGAATGTGTCTGAAATTTCCACACGTTTCGGAAGCAATGAGGAAAATCTGAAACGGCTGGAGGATATATGCGGCAGACCTGTTATATCCGATATAGCAGAAGCTGAACATATCGGTCCTGAAAATATGACGGATATTATGCTTGTAGCACCCTGCACATCGAATACGGCGGCGAAGCTTGCCTGCGGAATAACTGACACAGCGGTGACAATGGCGGTTAAGTCACATCTGAGAAGCGGAAAACCTGTAGTGCTTGCCATAGCATCAAATGATTCACTGTTGGGCTCTGCGAAGAATATCGGAGAGCTTTTCAACAGAAAAAATTATTATTTTGTGCCTATGTTACAGGATGATATTCTGCGTAAGCCTGCATCACTTGTGGCACAGTTTGAGCTTATTCCCGAAGCGGTAGCAGCAGCATTCGACGGAATTCAGTTAAGACCGATTATAAACTAATTTTAAGGGGACGCTCTGCAAGAGAAAGCGTCCCCTTAAAACATTTATTATAACTTTTTCTACAGATTGAGGACACCGCAAAACGTGTCCTTTTTGCTGCAATCAATTTTATCTGAACAATTTTAAAAAAATCTCTTGTAAAAATGCGAATTGTGTGATATAATGTATAAGGGGAATTATCCCTGCAAATAAAACGAAAAGGTGGTGCGGTTATGAGTTCCGACCCTTATGGGAACAGTATGAATAATATGTCTATGGGATATATACCGCATCGTTGTATCTGCAAACAAAGCTGATTCTCCTTGCCTGTATATCCCGGAAACAGGCGAAAGGAGGAATGTCTGCATACGCAGGCTATGCTTTGCTATGATCAATTTCTATACTTACACAAACGGCAGAATGGCTCTGACCGATAATTTTACCGAAGGCTGCTGGGTTTCCGTTATAAGTCCCACTCCGCAGGAAATAAAAGAGCTTATCGAAAACTACGGTATTGACAGCGGCTTCGTGAAATCTTCCCTCGACGAGGAGGAATCGTCCCGTATTGAGCGTGAGGACGAACAGACTTTAATTATCATCGACACACCGGTATCCTCCACTGACAAGGACGATACAAAAATATTTTTCACAATGCCAATGGGTATTGTCATAACGGAAAATAACGTATTTACTATTTCTCTCCATGAAACGCAGATTATCGAGGAGGCTGTCCGTGGTACTATACGAAATCTCCGCCCCGATTTAAAAACAAGATTTGTTTTACAGCTTCTTCTGCGCATTGCCACAATGTTTCTGTATTATCTGAAACAGATTGATAAAATTTCATCATTGGCAGAACAGCAGTTACACAATGCTATGAAAAATGAGCTTCTCATGCAGCTCCTTGCCCTTGAAAAATCACTGGTATACTTTTCAACCTCTCTCAAAGCCAATGAAGCAACTATTGAGAAGATTTTCCGAGGCAGAGTTGTCAAGCTTTACGACGAGGATCAGGATTTGCTAGAAGATGTGCTCATCGAGATGAAACAGGCTATCGAAATGGCGAATATTTACACGGGAATTCTCTCCAGTATGACAGGCAGTTTCTCGTCAATTATTTCAAATAATCTGAATATCGTCATGTGGCGATTAACTATCGTCACCATTATTATGCAGATTCCCAATATGATTTTCGGCTTCTATGGCATGAATACCGCAGGTCTGCCCATTCCGTACACATGGTTCCCAAGTGCATTGGCGGTGGCTGTGACAGCAATTGCGGCGTTTATATTGTTAAAATGGAAGAAGAAATAATTCAGAATTAAGAATTATGATTTACAAGGACACGTTACTATAATACTTTTCAGCCATTAGCCACATCAAGCATTAATGATTATACATGGTAGGAGGTAAACTATGAAAAAATTTTTAAAGGGTGCAATTGTCACGTTATCTTTTGTGGCAGGTTTATCTGTTGTAACAATTCCTTTTGTTCATGCTGAAAAAAATGAAAATGTCGCATATAGTGATAGTTCAATGACTAAGGTGATTCCGCATGTTACAGAAAACTACAGTGTCAATGAAAATGGGCAGACTTATGGAATTTTAAGCAATTCAGTATATCCGGAGGATAACCCTTGTCTTGTCAAAGCTATGGGAGATAACGGAAAAATAGGCTATGTTTATTATTCAGATTTAATAGCCGGTCCTGAAACTCCTGAAGAAGCAAAGGCATATCGCTTGGAACTTGAATCAGGCAACTATGTTCCGAAAAGCATAAATGTTTATGAATCTGACGGTAAAACGGTTATTGACACATTTACAGAAACAATTTCTGACCATTATGCTCACTTATACGAATAATTAAGGCTAAATCTTGAACAATTATAAAAGGACACGGTTCGCCGTGTCCTTTTCTTATGTGGGGGCAATTTAACATCGCACCGAAATTGCGGACTGCCGAAGGCAGCCCCTACACCATGCTTTTTCTAAAATTCATAATTCTTAATTCATAATTCTTAATTAAAAAGGCTTGACAAATCTACCGATATGCTGTAAAATAGAATAGATAGCATTGCTTCGTTATATTTTTAACGGACGAGGCAATAATTTCCAGAAGGAGAATAGAATTATGCTTAAAAACAACGAAAAAGCAATGGATAAAATTGTTGACCTTTGCAAATCCAAAGGTTATGTATACCCCGGCTCTGAAATTTACGGCGGACTTGCCAACACATGGGATTACGGTCCTCTCGGTGTTCTTCTCAAAAACAATATCAAGAACGCATGGCTGAAAAAATTCGTTCAGGAAAACAAGTACAATGTTGGTCTTGATTCCGCTATTCTTATGAATCCCCAGACATGGGTTGCATCAGGCCATATCGGCGGATTCTCCGACCCCCTCATGGACTGTAAAGAGTGTAAAACCCGTCATCGTGCTGACAACCTTATTGAGGATTTCGACGGCACAAATGTGGCTGGCTGGACAAATCAGCAGATGACTGACTACATCAACGAAAAGAATATCGTATGCCCCAACTGCGGAAAAAAGAATTTCACAGATATTCGTCAGTTCAACCTTATGTTCAAGACTTTCCAGGGCGTTACTGAGGACAACAAGTCCGAGCTGTATCTCCGTCCTGAAACAGCACAGGGTATCTTCGTAAACTTCGCTAATATCCAGCGTACAACACGTAAAAAGGTACCTTTCGGCGTTGCTCAGATTGGTAAATCTTTCAGAAACGAAATTACTCCCGGTAACTTCATTTTCCGTGTACGTGAGTTTGAGCAGATGGAGCTTGAATTCTTCTGCAAGCCCGGTACTGACCTTGAATGGTTCAACTACTGGAGAAGTTTCTGCAAGGAATTCCTCCTTACTATTGGTCTTAAAGAGGAAAATATCCGTCTCCGTGACCACGACCCTGAGGAGCTTTGCTTCTATTCCAAGGCTACTACAGACTTTGAGTATCTCTTCCCATTCGG
>JAFXAJ010000111.1 GCA_017517145.1 Ruminococcus sp. | reverse complement strand
GTAACATTGAATTAAAAAATATTGTACCACTTAACAGATGTGTCTGTTAATTCAAAAGAAATTTAAGTGGATTTTAAGCCATTCTTCTGCGAAACTGCCAAAAGAATGGCTTTTTATTTGTGAGTATATACAAACTTTTTGTTGAAAATAAAAATTAAGTAATAAATACTTGATTTTTGCCTAAATGAATAGTATAATTAAAGTGGAAGGTAAAGGATGCCGGATGGGATAAGGTATCCGAATTTAACCTATGGAGGGAATTAACTATGCACAATTCATTCATGAAAAAGGCAGGAGCCGCTGCAATGGCTGCTGCAATGGCAATTAACAGTGCTGCTTTTTCAATCACTGTTAACGCCGCAGGTTCTGAAAAGTACGAGTTCGAAAGCGGTACTATGACAGAAACTGTTGAGGCTGTTGCTGAAACAGGCGCAAGCGGCGGAAAAGTAGCATATATGCAGGACGACGGCTCTGTTTCTGTTGATGTGGAGGTAGCTTCTGCAGGTATGTACAAGCTCACAATCTATGCTTACGGTGTTGGCGGTTCTAAGGTTCAGAATCTCGCTATCAATGGCGTAGACCAGGCACAGATCAGCATTCCTGAGGGCGAATTTGCTCCCATTTCTACAACAGCAAAGCTCAATGCAGGCAAGAATACAATTACAATCAGCAAATCATGGGGATGGACAAAGTTCGACTATCTCACAGTTGAGGAAGCTACACTTTCTCCCATAAAGGCTCTTGAAACAACTCCCTGCGATCTCAATGCAACAGCAGAGACACGTTCTCTTATGGCTTACCTTGCAAGCGTATACGGAAAGAATATAATCTCCGGTCAGCAGGAAATCTACTCAGGCGGCCCTCACGGTCTTGAAACAGAGTTTGAGTACCTCAAGGATCTCACAGGCGAGTATCCTGCTATCAGAGGATTTGACTACGGCAACTTCTGCTGTCCTGCTTTCGGCAGCGATGACGGCTCAACAGACCGTATCATTGAGTGGGTAAAGGATAGAAAGGGTATTGCTACTGCTTCTTTCCACTACAATGTTCCTAAGGATTTCGCAAGCTATAAAATCGGTCAGAAGATTGACTGGGCTAAGACAACCTATACAGCTAAGGATACAGACTTCTCACCTTCAAAGGCTGCTACACCCGGCACAAAGGAAAATGAGTACTATATGCAGGGACTTAAAACTCTTGCTAAGGAGTTCAAGGAGCTTGAAGCACAGGGAATTCCCGTACTCTGGAGACCTCTCCACGAAGCTGAGGGTTCAGGCGGTGAGTCCGGCTCATGGTTCTGGTGGGGCAGAGAAGGTTCAGAGGCTTATAAGAAGCTCTGGATTTACACCTACGAGACACTTACAAATGAGTTCGACTGTCACAACCTTATCTGGGAGTGGAACAGCTATAATTATGAGTATTCACAGGATTGGTATCCCGGTGACGCTTATGTTGACATTATCGGCTACGATAAGTACAACTGCACAGACTGGTCAACAGGTTCTGCTGTTCTGAAGCACAACGACAGCGCTATCGGTTCAACATTCTACGGAATCATGGACAGATACGACAGCGTTAAGATGGTTGCTATGACAGAGAACGACAGCTTCTCAACTGTTGACAATCTCATTGACGAAAAGGCTGGCTGGCTGTACTTCTGTACATGGTATGACGGCGGAAGCCCTGATACAAACTTCCTTTCAAATCCTGTATTCAACACAAAGGAAGATACAATCGAGATGTACCAGAGCGATTACTGTATTACTCTTGATGAGCTCCCCGCAGATCTTTATTCAAAGAATGTAGCTCCTGTTGATCCTGCACTCACAACAACAAGACCTACAACAAAGCCTACAACAACTACAACACGTGCTACAACTGAGGCTGATCCTAACAAGGATTACGGTACAGTTAAGTACGATAAGACAACAAAGAATTTCAAGATTACACTGCCTAAGGCAGCAGAGGAATTCTATATCAATGTTGAACTTCCCAAGGATATAACTTATGCTAACGGTGGTCTGGGCGTTTCCATTCCTCTTAACGGCGAGTACTACTGGGTAAATCTCCAGTGGGAGGCTAAGAGCAGCGGTTCTATCAAGGTAAACGTTGTTGACAACTTCCTTAACTGCTCACTTGGAACAGAAGTTGTTGAAGATGAGGCTCTCATCGAGAAAATCAAGGCTGAACTCGGTAAGTCAGATACTTACGAGGGACAGATCTGGTACGCAGACAATAACGGCGAAGCTGTTACAGACAAGTCAGGAATCCAGATTCTTGACGCTTACCTCCTCAAGGGCGGTTCATCAACATCTACAACACCTACAACACCTGTACTTCCTCCAACAAAGTATGACGGTTTCTATGTAGACGGTCAGACAATCCGTGACGCAAACGGACAGGAATTCGAGATGCGTGGTGTAAATATCGCACACGCTTGGTATAAGGACAAGACAGAGCAGTCTATCAAGGCAGCTGCTGACCTCGGTACAAACTGTGTTCGTATCGTATGTTCTGACGGCGTAAAGTGGGATAAGACATCCAAGGCTGAAATCGAGAAGATTATCGGCTGGTGTAAGGCAAATAATCAGATTTGTATTCTTGAAGCACATGATGCAACAGGAAGCAACAATATCTCAGACATCGTTACAGCTGCTGAGTACTGGGCAACAATGGCTGACCTCCTCAACGAGAACGCTAAGTATGTTATCCTCAACATTGCTAACGAGTGGTATGGCGAATGGAACAGCGCAACATGGGCTGACGGCTGCAAGCAGGCTATCAAGACTGTACGTAACGCAGGTATCAAGAACATGATTATGATTGATTGTGCAGGCTGGGGACAGTATCCCACATCTATCAAGGAGGAAGGCGCATCTGTATTCGCTTCCGACCCTGACAAGAACACAGTATTCTCAATGCACATGTATGAATATGCAGGCGGCACAGCTGATATGGTAAAGAACAACATCGACGGCGCACTTCAGTGCGGAGCACCTGTACTTGTAGGTGAGTTTGGTCTGAAGCATACAGACGGTGATGTTGATGAAGCAACAGTAATGAGCTACTGTGAGCAGAACGATATGGGATATATCGCATGGTCATGGATGGGCAACAGCGGCGGAGTTGAATACCTCGACCTCGTAAGCAGCTGGGACGGTTCAAAGCTTACAGAGTGGGGCGACATCTACTTTAATAAGATTAAGGGCAATTCCAAGATTGCAAGTGTATACGACAGTTCCGTAACACCTCCTGCAACAAATCCCACAACTCCTGCAAATCCCACAACACCTCCTGCATCATCAGTAACACTTATTGGTGACGCTAACTGTGACGGCAAGGTAACAATTGCAGATTCCACAGCAATTCTTCAGGCAATTGGTAATTCCGACGAATTCAGCCTTACAGCACAGGGACTTGCAAATGCAGATTGCTGCAACCCCGGAGACGGCGTAACAGCAGCTGACGCACTTTCAATCCAGAGACTTGATGCAAAAATCATCACAGCTCTTCCTGAAAAGACAGCATAATTAATATCAACCCCATAAAATAATACAAAACGAGTCCGAGAAATCGGGCTCGTTTTGTTTTGGAAAAAATTTGAAAATCTATAGATTTTAAATATAAAATATGGTATAATATATTTATCTTAGGGCGATGCCCTGTAACAGGAGGTCTATTTTATGCTTTTAGCCGTAGATATAGGTAATACAAATATTGTTTTTGGCTGCGTTGCAGATAATGATGAAATTATGGTATTCGAGAGAATTTCTACGAATCATAATGCAACTGCCGCCGAATATGCTGTTCTAATTAAAACGCTCCTTGAAATGAACAATTTCCGCTGTGAACAAATAACCGATGCTGTTATGTCCTCTGTTGTTCCTTCGGTGACAAATACAGTAAAAGAAGCTATACAGAAGCTTTTTAGAGTGGATGTCATGGTTGCAGGGCCGGGAGTAAAAACAGGTCTTAACATTCTAATTGATAATCCCAGACAGCTTGGCTGCGATCAGGCTGTTGACGCAGTTGCGGCAATAAATACATATCCTGTTCCGCTGATTATCATTGATATGGGAACTGCTACAACTATTTCTGTTGTTGATAAAAACAAAAATTATCTTGGCGGACTTATTATGACAGGTATGGGAGTTGCCGCTGACGCTCTTATTAACCGTACAGCACAGCTGCCGAAAATTGACTTTGAAATGCCGCCGAATATCATCGGTACAAATACAATTGACTGCATGAAAAGCGGTGCACTGTTCTCAAATGCCTGTGCAATTGACGGCATAATTGAGCGTATCGAAGATGAACTTGGTGAACCGTGTACAGCTGTTGCTACAGGCGGACTTGCTTCAACTGTAGTTCCTCTTTGCAAAAGAACAGTGCATATCGACAATAATCTGCTTATACGGGGACTTACAATTATTTATCGCAAGAATAAAAAATAATCATTGATGGAGGGTAATATGCTCAAAGGAAAAACAATACTGCTTGGAGTTTCAAGCTCCATAGCCGCTTATAAAATGTGCAATGTTGCAAGAATGTTGACAAAGCTTGGGGCAGAAGTACACGTATCAATGACGCAGAATGCCACAAATTTCGTACATCCTCTCACATTTGAAACACTTACGCAGAATAAGTGCCTTATCGACACATTTGACCGCAATTTCCAATACAGCGTGGAACACGTTGCAATTGCTAAAAAAGCTGACGTGGTGCTTATTGCCCCTGCAACAGCAAATGTAATCGGAAAAATCGCCAACGGTATAGCCGACGATATGCTGACTACAACAGTTATGGCTTGTACCTGTCCTATACTTGTTTCCCCTGCTATGAATCACAATATGCTGCATAATTCCATAGTTCAGGAGAATATCGAAAAGCTGAAACGTCACGGATACAAGATTATCGAGCCTGTAAAGGGTATGCTTGCAAATCGTGACATCGGCGACGGAAAGCTCCCCGATGAAGATACGCTGGTGGAGTATATTCTCCGTGAAATTGCCTTTGAAAAGGATTTAGCAGGAAAAAAAGTCCTCGTGACAGCAGGAGCAACCCGTGAAAGCATTGACCCTGTGCGATTTATCACAAATCATTCCAGCGGAAAAATGGGATTTGCTATGGCAAAAGCGGCTATGCTGAGAGGTGCGGAGGTAACTGTGGTAGCGGCGCATACAGAGGTTGAGCCGCCTATGTTTGTGGATGTGGTAAAAGTCAAGTCTGCGGAGGATATGTTCAACGCTGTAAAGAGACGTATGGACGATATGGATATTATCATCAAGGCGGCTGCTGTGGCGGATTATACCCCTGTTTCCACAGCTGACCATAAGATTAAAAAATCCGCTGACGATATGAGCATATCGCTGAAGCGGACTACGGATATTCTGAAATATATCGGTGAAAACAGACGAGAGGGACAGATTATCTGCGGATTTTCCATGGAAACGGACAACGTGATTGAAAATTCACGTAAAAAGCTGATTTCCAAGAACTGCGATATGATATGCGCTAACTCACTTAAAAAAGACGGCGCGGGCTTCGGCACGGATACTAACATTATCACTATGATAACAGCCGATTGCGATGAGGAACTGGAGCTTATGAGCAAATTCGATGCAGCGAATGTTATTCTGACGAAGATAAAAACGCTTTTATAATTTTTAAGGCGGAGGAATGAAAATGACTATCAAAGATATGCAAAATCTGAATCGTGATACAATAAAGTATATTTCGTCAGTAATAAAAGCAGGGATGAATTTGTGCGAGGTAAGAAATCTCTGCGAAAAATATCTGCTTTCTAACGGTGCGGATTCGTTTTGGTATTGGGATGTTGGTGCATTTGTATTTTGCGGAAAGGAAACTGCTGTTTCAGTATCGGGCAGGGAATACAGAACTTCTGATATAAAAATTGAGGAAAATGACATAATCACTATTGATTTAAGCCCACAAAACAATAATATATGGGGTGATTACGCCCGAACTATTATAATAGAGAATGGCAATGTTGTTACAGAAGTTGAAAAAATCCAAAATGAAGAGTGGCGTAACGGCTTAATTATGGAAGAATATCTTCATAAAGCAATGCAGGAATATGTAACAGTTGATACTACTTTTGAGGAGTTGTATTATCACATAAACAAAATTATTATCGAAAAAGGTTATGTAAATCTCGATTTTATGGGCAATCTCGGACATTCAATTGTTATGAATAAAAATGACAGAATATACATTGAAAA
This sequence comes from Ruminococcus sp., assembly GCA_017517145.1. GTDB lineage: Bacteria > Bacillota > Clostridia > Oscillospirales > Ruminococcaceae > Ruminococcus. The sequence goes on along the minus strand of JAFXAJ010000111.1, from coordinate 7,609 downwards.
GGGCAACAAAGCAAAGCTTTCGTCTGTAAAAGCCTTTACATTTGAACCTCATATCAGCGTACCAAATTCCCATTATGGATATAAAATGGAGAATATTTACTCTTTTAATAATGATAAATTAATCGAAGAATGATTTATATTAAAGAATTCGGGCGGTCAATTGACCGCCCATTTTCATATCATTTTTTAGTTATACTTCGGCTCACAAGTGAGATTAATTCCCAATCTCTTGAAGATACGTTCATCAACAGGGGAGAGAATAACGGTGGAATGAACCTCACAGCCACGGAGATTTGAAATCTGCTCCATAGCACGTTTTGCGTTGTCATCTGTAGTAGCACAGATTGAAAGCGCAAGGAGAGTTTCGTCGGTATGTATACGTGGATTGTTATTTCCCAGATGATTCACCTTTAAATCCATAATCGGCTCAATAACGTGGGGCGACATAAGAAGAATACTGTCGTCAAGTCCTGCCATGTGTTTCAGGGCGTTGAGAAGAAGTCCCGATGCCGCACCTAAAAGCTCCGATGTTCTGCCTGTGAGAAGTGTTCCGTCAGGAAGTTCCATAGCTGCGGCAGGAGCGCCTGTTTCAGCTTCTTTTTTCAGGGCGGCAGCTACAGTGCGGCGGCTGTCAGGGTTAATATTTGCCTGTTTCATAAGGAGAGAAAGCTTAGTAACCTCATCATCGGAAATAAGCCCTTTACGGCGGTCACAAAGTCCCACATAGTAGCGGCGAATAATTTCATCAGAAGCCGCTTTGCAGGTTATTTCGTCATCAGCAATGCAGTTTCCAGCCATATTTACGCCCATATCTGTAGGGGATTTGTACGGGGATTCTCCTAAAATATTCTCAAACATAGCGTTGAGAACAGGAAAAATTTCCACATCTCTGTTATAATTTACAGTAGTTTCACCATAAGCCTCAAGGTGGAAGGGGTCAATCATATTCACATCGTTTAGGTCAGAGGTAGCTGCCTCATAAGCGATATTTACAGGGTGACGGAGAGGAAGATTCCATATAGGGAACGTTTCAAATTTGGCATAGCCTGCATTAAGTCCACGTTTGTGCTCATGATAGAGCTGAGAAAGGCAGGTTGCCATTTTACCGCTGCCGGGACCGGGAGCTGTTACAATAACAAGTTTTCTTGAAGTCTCGATATATTCGTTTTTGCCGAAGCCGTCCTCGCTAATTATTCTGGCTAAATCAGAGGGATAACCCTTGATGTTATAGTGTCGGTATACCTTGACGCCGAGTGCTTCAAGCCTTGTAGCAAAGGCGTCAGCGGTGGGCTGATTATCGTAGCGTGTGAGGACAACGGAACTTACATAGAGCCCGATTTTTGTGAAGATATTGAGCAGACGGATAACATCCACATCATAAGTAATGCCAAGATCGCCACGGATTTTATTTTTTTCAATATCATCGGAATTAATGACAATAACGATTTCTGATTCATCTTTCAGCTCAAGAAGCAGCTGCAATTTGCTGTCGGGTTTAAAGCCGGGGAGTACACGGGAGGCGTGAAAATCATCAAATAGTTTCCCTCCGAATTCGAGATAGAGCTTGTCTCCGAACTGGTCAATACGCTGGCGGATGTGTTCCGACTGCATTTTAAGGTATTTTTCGTTATCAAAACCGATTTTATTGTTCATAGATTTTCCCTCCAAAAATTACGCTATTATTATTATATAGCAAAATCAAAAAAAAAGCAAGTAGAAAATGAACATTTAATAAAAATGCCCTCCAAAAATTGGAGGGCATAATAATTATTTTTCAATACCTGCCTGCTTACAGAGTAAATCAAATGCAGCTGATACAGAATCGCTGCCAGTAATAAATTCGCCGTTTGTAAGAGTGCCGGTATATTCGCCATTCATGAAGATATAGCATAATTCGTTTTCCTCAGACTCTACAAAATCAATCTGAGACTCTTTATCGTTGAGGTCCTTGAATTTAGCTGTAAATAATGGTTCAGTAAATTCAGGGGAAATATCAACATCAATACCGTCAATGTTGACATAAGCGAAAAGGTTGAAGAAATTCTTGAAATAGCCTTCAATAGAAGCGTTTGTGAGGTCAAGTCTGTTTCCGTCAAATTCAGCCCAGCCTTCGGAGGCGTTTACAGTGAATTTCACATTGACATCTTCGCTGATGACTTCAAATTCTCTTACAGAGTACATACTTGAACATTCAAAGGTTTTCATAATGAAATCCGCAGGATTTTTTTCGATAAAGTCAAGGTCGCCTGCATAGAAAGTTTCAACCTGTTTAGCTTCCTTATTATATACATGAGTATATGTAACAGCGTTCTGCCCGTATTTGCTGAAAAGCAGGGTTTTCTGTGAGCCGTCGGAGCTTTTTATCGTAAATTCTGCAATGGGTTTATCAAAGCCGTATGTTGTGAAGTCGTTTTCATCCTCTGGAAGCATTACCTCCGCAGTAAGACGAGTGAGAATAGTAATAATTTCGTTTACCTTTGTCTGGTCTATTGTCAGCATATCGTACTTTTCAGGAAGTTTCCATCTGTTGTTTTCGCTGTCATAAGTGAAGGTGTAAACAATTTCGCCGTCACGGACAAGTTCCATACCGACAATTTCCTCGGTTTTGTATGGGATAATTTTATTATCCTTTAAGCCCAGTCGTGAAGTGATAATTGAAAGACCGTCCGAAGCTGCAATACCATAAATGTTATTTTTGTTTTCGGGATAACCGTAGTAGTAATTTCCTGTAGGGCTCTTGTCTCCAAGATAGAGTGTATATGAATCAGAATTGCTGTAGGCAGTAACCACATAGGGATTATTCAGACCATAAGTTTCTTTTTTGGAATCGTCAATTTCACCGTAATTTTCAATTGCAGTGAGATTTGACATAAAAGTGCATATACTCTGTACAGTTGTCTGATTTACATCAAAGGGAGTGCCTGTATATTCTGTGAGAATCCATGTTTCGCCGTTCAGTTCAACGGTATAGTTTCCGTCAGGGCAGGTGATTGCCACCTTATTTATTGATTTTGAATCAAAGGAAAGCAGCTCCTTGTCGGCGGATTCCGACTGTTCCACAGCAGCTTTTTTATCGCTGTCTGATTTCACGTACAGGAAAGCGCCGATAGAGATTCCACCTGCAATGAGCAGAACGGCAATAGCAATAATTGCTTTTTTCATTAAGCATATCTCCTTTTAAGCCATACGCCCAGACCAATAACTGCGAATACGATAGGGATGATAAAGAACATTTTAATAGTTCTTGACGCTTCATTTCCGTCAGCAAAGGTCATAGTATCGTAGGAATTGAATTTATTTTCGATACCAAGGTCAATATCGGTAGAATAGAGCCATGTATTTGAGAACATGATAAGACGGCGAGTTCCGAACAGAGGTACATGAAGTGTGTCGTCAATTGCTTCGTCACAGCCTACAACGATAAGCTTTGCGCCTGTCTGCTTATTGTAGGAGTAGTATCCCATAACAAGAGGCTTATTTGTCTTTTCCTTAGCCTCAGCAGCAGTAAGAGCGTCACCGCCCATAGGTTCGCTGACAGTAGTGAATTCATCGCTGCCCATAGCTGTGGGGAGATTTTCGATAATAGCAGCCTTTTCAATCATAGCACCTGAAGAAGTAAGCTCATAAAAGCTTCTGATGTTGGAAACGCCTGATTCGTAAGTACCATTGGCAATGAGGGTATTGAGGTCAGTTGTAAGATCTTCTGTATAGTCCTCAGCCTTTGTAGGATAAGTTACAACGAAGTAGTTATCGGACTGGCTGGAATTCTGGTCACGGAGCTGCCATTTTACGTTCTTTTCCTTGACGATGTTGTAATCCATGCCTATCTCAAACTTAGCGAGGAGGAATTCGATATTCTCGAATCTTCCGGGAGTGTCACAGGGAGAGAGGAGCATCTGGATTTTACCGCCATTGTCGATGTATTCACCGAGCTTAGCACAGTCTGCATCGCTGAGGTCACGGTCAGGAGCAGCAAGAACGATGATAGCGGTATTATCGGGAATCTTATCAACAGTGGAGAGGTCAAGCTCTGCAATATCATAGTTGTCTGTTCTTATCATATTTTTATATGAAGAATAGTTGCCATCAAGGGTTTTTTCGCTGTATCCCTTGAGGAAATAGATAGTGGGGAGACTTCCGGTAGTACACTGATAGATAGCGCCTGTAATGAGATTTTCGCCGGCATACTCTACAGCGCCATTAGCGTCAGTCTGGAAAAGATTTCCGGAAATCTGGCTGATAGTGTCACCGCACTTTACAAAAACGTCATTTCTTTTAACTTCGAGAGCGCCGGAGGGGTTGAGTGATTTTGTAAGCTCAGCATTTTCATCGGGGTCAAAGCAGGTGAGAGTGATGTTATCACGCTTATCAAGTTCCATGAAAGTATGGTAGATAGGCAGACAGTTAGGTTCGTTTTTCAGATTAAAGAGGGTATTGAGGAAGTAAACCTCAATTTCCTTGTCAGAAGTCTGGTCGAGAATATCCTCTGTAATCGTGTCAAGGGAATATTTTCCCGAAGGAGTCATATCGAAAACCTTGTCTGAGTATGAAAAAATCATATTGACAGGTACGAATACAACCAGTAAGAGCAGTGAAAGCACAATGGCAAAAGCACCGGAAAGATTGAATTTTTTCTTGTTCATAGAAGATTACCCCCTTTTCCAGCGTCTTTTTTCGATGGAAATATAGTTCCATGCAAGACAAACGATAATAGCGGACAAGAAGAAAACGATGTCAGAGAGTCTGATGAATCCCTGAGAGAAGTAAGCGAATCTGGGCTGTGCAGCGAAAGCGTAAAGGGCAGCCTGAATAACGGGATACTGAGCAATGAACGCAGTCATTGAAAAGTCGTCAATAAAGAGGAAAACGAACATTACGATTTCACCGAGAATAGCGGCAATAATGGAGTTTTCCGTGAATGAAGAAACAAGCTGACCGATAGCGATGTACATAGCGCCCCAGAGGAAGAAACCGAGGTAAGCGCATATAAGCTGACTTATAACGACTTCACCCTTGATAGCAGTGTATATGGGGAAAATAAGTGAGCTTGCCAGCATAAAGAGGAAAACGGTGATATTGGCAAGATATTTTCCGATTATAATCTGTGCCACATTGACAGGCGAGGTCATGAGAAGCACTTCTGTGCCGAATTTACGTTCATCTGCAAAGGTTCTCATGGTGAGAATGGGGATAAGGAAGATGAACATAATGATAACGTTATAGAAAACGTTGGGGTAAGAGAAATAGAATGTAGCCTGATCTTGATTGCCCAATTCGCCGTTAAAGAAGAATGTAAACATGAACAGGAACAATGCAGTAACCACGTAGGCAAAGGGAGTAAAGAAGAAACTCTGGAGTTCTTTTTTATAGATAGAAAACATTATTCATTATCCTCCTTTTCTTCATTTTCGGAAGATTCTTCGGGATTTTCAGCAGCAATTTCCTCAAAAAGTTCCTTGATGCCCGACTTGGAGGATTTAGCGTTAATAAGTTTAACGAATACTGATTCAAGGTCAGGCTTTTCGGTGTAGATTTCGGAGATTCTGATATTATTTTTCAGAAGCTCGCCCATGATATTATTTTTGATTTCTTCACCGTCACCCTTGAGCTGAACAGTGAATTCGTAGACATCATCGCCCTCAACGTCGATTTTTGTAATGGAGTCAACGCCCTTAGTCATTTCGATGATATTTGCAGCAGTGGTACGGCTGCCGTTAATCCTGATGTGGAGAATGAGGCTTCCGCCTGTCTGTTTTTCGAGGTTTTCAATAGTGTCAATTGCTTTAATATCACCCTTGTTGATGATAACTACTCTGTCGCAGACAGCGGAGACTTCCGAGAGGATATGGGAGCTGAAAATAACGGAATGTTCCTTTTTCAAATCTCTGATAATGCTGCGGACTTCTGCAACCTGATTGGGGTCAAGACCAACAGTAGGTTCGTCAAGGATGAGGAATTTAGGGTTGCCGAGGAGAGCTTGAGCGAAGCCTACACGCTGTTTGTAGCCTTTTGAGAGGTTTTTGATGAGCTTGTCCTTGACGTCGGTGATACGGAGCTGTTCCATAACACGCTTGATTTCCTTGCTTTTTTTAGCAGCAGGGATGCGCTTGAGACCTGCGCAGAATGAGAGGTATTCCCGCACACGCATATCAGGGTATACAGGGGGGATTTCGGGGAGATAGCCCAGATTTTTCTTAGCTTTAACGGGCTCTTTTGAGATGTCGCTTCCGCAGATAGTGACTTTTCCCGCTGTCATGGGGAGATAGCCTGCTATCATGTTCATGGTAGTTGACTTGCCTGCGCCGTTAGGGCCGAGGAAGCCAAGGATTTCATTATCGTTTATTGTAAAGCTAATATTATTTACAGCGCGGTTTTTGCCGTAATATTTAGTCAGATTTTCAATAGTGATCATGATATTCCTCCTTTTAAAATATGTTGCCATAATAGGCGTATAAAGCATATATATAATATATATATAATATGTAAGCGGATGGTTGCGAGGTGTTCCCTGAGGGTTAACGGAACGACCTGAAACAAAATTCCACTATCTATAGTATTATCTCAAATTTTTGTGTACGTGAAATGAACGAATTGTGTATATAATGTTAAATTCGAAAAAATGCACAAAAAAACTTTGTGATGAATATGTAAAAATTATACATAATAATAGTGGCGATTAGGTGAAACTTGTCTGTTAATTGTCTGAAATATATATATTTGGTAAAATATCGAAAATTATTCATAATTAAGAAATAAATTGGTATCAGGAAAGAATTTTGAAATAGGCAAAATATACAAAAAAGGTTTTTTTTATTGTGCATTGCAACAAAAAATTCTCAACGGATTACTGAAAATCCGCCAAGCTGTTGACTTTGCGAAAAATATGATTTATAATAAATATGAAAATAGTTTGAGAATTGTGTGGGGTAACGCTATTCCGCACAGTGTACGAAGTATTTTCGTATACGAGTTCCGTTTTATCAGCGGAACAAAACCTTTTATAACCAAATAAATTTTATTGAGAGGGGTTAAAAAACAATGATAAGCAAGAAAAACAAAGCTCTTGCAGCAGGTGTTCTTTCCGCTGCAATGACAGCTACAGCAGTAGTTCCTGCTTTCGCTTCTGCTGCTAACGAGTATGCAACAGAGAACGGCGCAAACGAGTCCTACGCTGCAATGTTCGAGTCCCTTTATGAGGACGTTATCACAAACGGTGTTGAGAACGGCTATATGAGCGACCAGAAGAATGGTAACTCATTCGGTATTCCTTACCACGCTAAGGAGACACTCGTTGTAGAAGCTCCTGACTACGGTCACGAGACAACTTCCGAGGCTATGTCCTACATGGCTTGGGTTACAGCAATGCACGACGTACTTGCTGAAAAGGGTGTAATTGACGACTCCAACAGAGACCTTGAGAAAGGCTGGAGAACTCTTGAAGCTATCATCCCCGGCTGGTCTGAAATCGCTTACGGTTATGGCGATGTAGACTACGCTTCTATCTGGGATCAGCAGAAGGGCCTCAAGGCTGATACAGCTACTGAGGAAAAGGATCCTTCACTCTACCCTGCTAAGCAGAACGGTACAGACGCTATCAACCCCATTTATG
>JAFXAJ010000110.1 GCA_017517145.1 Ruminococcus sp. | reverse complement strand
TTTTCTGCCGGTGTGTTCGTTATACCCTGTTTTCAACAGTTTTGCACTTTTTCAATTTTTATATTTAAAAAAAGTCCGAGTGGACCGTTTCCATGGCCCACTCGGACTTTTGGTTTCACTTTTTTTACAGCGCCTTTTTATGCCTTATCGGTTCAATGAATAAATTGTGTAAATCATATAAATTATCTGTATAACCACCGCTATGCAGAACGTCATGGAGCTTGTGGCTACAAGTCTGCCTCGTCTGTGCTGATGCGGTGTGGGCGCAGGCAGTCTGTTGCCGTCAGAACGGAACACAAGCAGCATTATTGCACCTACCAGTGCCGTTCCCATAAGCAGAATCATTACTATTGTTGCGACAGTTTCCCCTGCACCTGAAAAATGGCTGAATACCGTGGAAAATACGTTCACAAATATATGCACCACTATGGCAGGAATTATGGAATTGTGCTTCATTGTCAACTGCGCAAGAAATATTCCCATAACAAAAGCAAGTATGAACTGGGGGATGTTCCCGTGAGCAAGACCGAAGAAAAAGGCTGTGGCAAATATGGCAAACCGCTGATTAGCTCTTGAAAAGACTTTCAGAAGCATTCCTCGGAACATCATTTCCTCTGTAACAGGCGCTATTATGCAGCTGTAGAGGTACATTACCGCCATAGCAAGCGGAGTTTCGCCAAGTCCTGTCTGGTCAACTGCGCAGGTCATGCCGAATTTGTTCATTATCGTTTCAACAAATGCTCCGCTGTACAGCGACGCTGTCCAGAGAAAAGCCGCTATAAGGCAGTATTGCAAGCCCCTGCCAAATGTAAAATCCCGTGTTTTTATAAGTGAGCGAGCCTTGTAACCTGCCCATTTCAGCCCCACAAAGGTGAACACAACATTGCAGATGAGGAATACAAGCATATTTATTCCCACAATTATTGACGAATTGTACATATATTCGTATGTAACCGTACCTGCTTTGCCATTAACTGCGTCCATGATTATCTGGATTACGTTTGTGATAATCAGAGAAAGCACAAGTGACGCTGCAAACTGGAATATCACGCACCAGCTGCCTATAGCATACTGCCGTTTAAGATTCCTGTATTCTACCTTGTCAATCAGAAGCGGAATCCTGTATCCTGCTTCGTTCAGTCTGGGCTGTATTTCGGTATAACCGCCGCTGTAGCCCTTGTAATCCGAGGGATTATCAAAGGGATTTTCAGGATCTGCATAATATTTTTCAGAAAGCGCCTTATTGGCTTCCTCCAGCAGCTTATCCTTTTCCTCAAGTTCCCTCTTCAAGGCACTTATTTCTCGTGTCATGCCGCTGACTTCTGATTTATATTCCTCGGCACTTATAAAATCGTTCATTTTACGTTTGTTTCTCCTTTATTTCCTATCTGTGGCTTATGCCGCCGCCGTGGCTTCCGCCTCCGCCTCCACCGCCGGAACGTCCGCCGCCTGATGAAGATTCAATTTTTCTCTTTGTGGTATATGTGCGGATGAATCTGTCCTCACGGTGTAAAAATCTTGTATCCTCCGAAGAAACGTATGCACTGGGATTCATAGATGACTTGAATTTGTATGCGTGTTTCATGGCGAAGAAATATATCAGCGCCGCAACAATTCCCACAGGCACTGCAATAAATATCATTTTAAGTCTCTGGCGCAGAGGTTTTGCGTCAGTTATAACAAATTCATCTCCGTCATAGTAGAGATATTTTTCGCTGTGCTCGTTGTATCGGTAAGCGCTTTTGTCCTCATAAGCTGAAAGCTGACCGAGAAAAACATCTATTGCCGACTTTATATCATCGGTATATTCAGTATAATCCGAACCCGAAGGCGGCAAATACGGATTTACAGCGGAAAAGATACTGTTGATATGCTCCTCATAAAAAAGCTCTGCCTTTCCGCTGGTAGATATACAGTCGCTGGCAGGCTTTCTGCCTGAAAAATCCATAAAATAGAAAACGCCGTCGGTATAAGCTCCGAAAGTATTATCATAATTGGCATCACAGAACAACTTTATGTCAACATCTGTTTTGTCAATATGGTCTGAACCTGCTGTATACACTATTATATTCATTTTCAGTTCTTCTGCGGCATCCTGAATACTTTTCGTAATTTTTTCTTCCTCGCTGTCAGTAAAAAGTTCTGCATCATCATAAAAACGTGAATCCTCAGCATCACCGCTCCAGCCTGCCGCAAGATTCTCCTTAGCCGATGCGGACATTGGCACAACAGGGAGCGTAAGTATAGTCATAATCAGCGTTAAAGCTGCAATTGTAAACTTTTTCATATAAAGAACTGCCCTCCCAGAAATACAATTATTGCGACAACAATTCCCACAAGAAATGCGAAAAACGCCAGTTTCTTCTTGTCGAGGGGAGGTGTTCCTGCAAGTTTTCCTGTCTGTCCGTTTATTGCAAATTCATAAATCTTATCGTTATAGCGATATGTCATGAACCACACAGGCAGCATGATATACTGCCAGTTTGTTTTGTTGATATTGTAATTCTGATGCTGAACAACTGTAGTTGTATATCCCACAACGCTTCTGTTGATTACGTCACGGCTTGCCTGAGTAACTCTTTCCTTGATTCTTGGAAATACCGCTGCCTTGTCAACATCGTATTTATCAGCGAAAAATCCGCTGAAATATGACATATCAAAAGGCTGTAAACCTGCATAGTCAAAAGGCTCAATGGATTCCATAAGTAAATCTTCAATTTTACTTTCACCGTCCGCAGGTATCCCCCTTGTAGTAATCTTAGCCCTGCGTATAACAGAAAATTCCTTTGTTTCTGTATAACGATAGCTGCCTGATGTCCAGCTGCGGATTTTTTTGCCAAGCGCCTGATAATCTGCGTCAACATCGCAATCCGTAACCCAGAAAGGCACATAAAGTCCTGTCATTTTCTCCAGCTGCTGCTGAGATTTGAAATCGGCAGGAATAAACTTTTTCTTTCCGCACCAGTCCTTGAACATTGTTTCAGCCTGTTCACGTTTAATGTGGAATCCTATAATCTTAGACGGCTTAAAATCCCCCTTGAGCCGTCCTGAAAGGATAACAGGGCTATGGCAGTAGTAGCAGAAAGTTGCAGTTGTATCGTCCTCCGCCATAATTTCCGCACCGCAGTTTTTACACTGGTACAGATTTGTATGCGATTCAAACTCCTCTTTCTGCTGTGTTTCTTCCGTTGTTTCGGGAGTTTTCCCTGCATATATCTCCTTGATTTTATCCATAGTAAACTCACTGCGGCAAAAGTCGCAGGTAAGCTGCTGCGTAGACGGGTCAAAAACCAATTCCGCATCGCAGTTAGGACATTTGTACTGTGAAGCCTCCAAAAAAACATCTCCTTTATCATGTATTCGGATAAAAAATCCACTCTTTTATTTTATCATAAAATAGTCATTTTTGCAATAGTGTATTTAAAATAATTTGTCTCTTTTCCATTTTTTTTCCAACTAATAAAGCCGTACAAGTCATTCAACAGAAATGCCATAAAGCATACTGCTACGGAAACCCCGGATTTGTCATTCTTTGCAGCCATAATCCACATTATAATCAGCACAATATCGTTAGCGGCATATCCCAAGGCATAATAAGGACTTCTGCGGAATGTCAGATATACCGCAATGAAACTTGTCGCCACGGAAATGGTACTGAAAAACATATTTGCCGTGTGAAAATAATCCAGTATAAAATAAAATACAAATGTGACTGCTCCCGTCAGTACAGCCGAAAAGAGATACTCCCCTTTTTTAAGCCGATTTACCGCAACTTCTGATTTATTGCCGTTATAAGGATTTTTCAGCCAAGACACAAGAGCAAGAACAGCCATAGGCATTGTCATGCCAAGATAGGTTATCATTTCACCGTAATAGGCAAAACGATAGGAAATTGCACCATAAAACAGGCTGAAAACAACCATAAGCACCTGCCCGAAGGGATTCCCTTTAGCATTGAATATCAGAGATGTAACCCCGATAAGGGACGCAATAAGCGTCATATAATTCACTCTGTCGAATATTATAAAAGCGGCGATTATCGCCGTCATTGAACCAAACCATAATATGAGTTCGGATTTTGTAAAGTATTCTTTCATATCTATCCTTTCAAGCCAAATTGTAATACCTGCCGCCCACAATTCTTAATTCTTAATTCTGAATTCTTAATTAAAAAAGCATCCGCCTGCACATCTTCAAAGGCCTGACGATGCGCAAACGAATGCTTTAAAACTACCCGGCGGCAGTTATATTATTCAATTGATTACTTGTTGAGATTAGCCTCAATCTTGTCAAGTACAGCATAGAGAGCTTCAGGAATGTTGCCGCCCTTAGCTGCAATGTCATCGTTGTAGTATCTTCTCATTTCAGCAATTTCAGCCTTCCAGAGATCCTTATCTACAGCGAGAAGCTTATCCATAACCTCAGATGTTACCTCATCCTCGATACCGGAAACGTTGATGTCGCCCTTCTTGGGAAGGAAGCCGATAGCTGTCTCATCAGCCTCAACTGTACCGTCACATCTCTTGATGATCCAGTCGAGAACACGCATGTTGTCACCAAATCCGGGCCAGAGGAAGTTGCCCTCCTCGTCTTTCTTGAACCAGTTAACGTTGAAGATCTTAGGAGCCTTATCGCCGAGCTTCTCGCCCATTTCGAGCCAGTGTGCCCAGTAATCGCCTACGTTGTAGCCGATGAAAGGCTTCATAGCCATAGGATCG
>JAFXAJ010000109.1 GCA_017517145.1 Ruminococcus sp. | reverse complement strand
TATTTAAATAAAACAAATTTTACAACTTCTGTTTTTCCCCTTGACAAGTCTGTAAAAATGTAGTATACTTAAATTATAGTGAGTATTTGATATTTCTTAACTTGATTTTTAATTAACTTAGGAGGTTTATTATGGCTTCAATAAAAATTATATCGCAGCCTCTGCCGAATATGCCATGGGTTGACAAACCAAGCGGATGCACAACTCCTATGTGGCGACATCCGGAAAATCCCATTATAAAAAGAAATCCTCTCCCTGATGTAGCCCGTATATTCAACAGTGCTGTTATCCCATATAAAGATGGTTTCGCTGGCGTATTTCGTGGTGAGCAGCGTGACGGTGTTCCTCATGTTTATTTCGGAACAAGCTCTGATGCACTTAACTGGAGCTTTCAGGAAGAAAAAATTAAGTTCGTTGACAAAAACGGCGATCCTTTTCAGCCGATTTATGCCTACGACCCCAGATTAATTAAAGTTGATGATACATATTACGCTATATGGTGCCAGGATATGTACGGCGCTTCTATCGGTATGGCTGAAACAAAAGATTTCAAAACTTTTACACGACTTGAAAACCCTTTTCTTCCATATAACCGCAATGCTGTTCTGTTTCCCCGTAAAATCAATGGAAATTTTGTTATGATGTCACGTCCCTGTGACAATGGTCATACAGCTTTCGGAGATATTTTTATCAGCGAAAGCCCTGATATGGTTTATTGGGGAAAACACCGCCATGTTATGGGAAAATCTGATACATGGTGGGAAAGTCTCAAAATCGGCGGCGGTGCTGCTCCAATTGAAACTGACAAGGGATGGCTGATTTTCTATCATGGCGTTGTTAATACCTGCAACGGCTATGTATATAGCGTCGGAGCTGCTATTCTTGACATCAATGAGCCTTCAAAGGTTCTTCACCGTTGTTCAAGATATGTACTTTCCCCCGAAGAATGGTACGAAGAACAGGGATTTGTACCTAATGTCTGCTTCCCCTGCTGTACTCTCCATGATTCGGAAACAGGTAGAATTGCTCTTTATTATGGCTGTGCCGATAGTTATGTCGGTGTTGCATATACAACCATTGATGAAATATATGATTATATTTTAAAGTATGATAACCATTCTAAAGAGGATTCATCTGACGGCAGAAGATAATTTTTTGCCGAATCCTGCCAGTTCATTCTTGTGCAATTTTTACATTTAATTTGATTTTTTTTATTCCTCTCGTCCCTGTCGGTACATTATCGGCAGGGATTTTTCGTCATATTATACAATAAGTGATGTTGAAGATTGTTTAACAATAACTTGATTTGCCGTTTTTTTAGATTTTCGCAAAAAAAGCTTGCAGTTTTTTGTGAAATGTGATAAAATATAAAAAGTAAATAGTTTGTAATAATGTACTTTTATATTTTCTGACTAAAGGAGTTTTTTATGGCTAAAATCAAAGCTGCTGTTATTTTTGGCGGTACTTCTCAGGAACATGATCTTTCACTTGCCTCTGCCGCCGAAGTTATCCGCAGTATACCAACAGATACCTACGAAGTTATTGCTATAGGTATCACACGTAAAGGACGATGGCTTTACTTTCCGGGTTCTCCCGATGAAATCGCTGATGGCTCTTGGGAAACAAACCCTGACTGCGCTTCTGCTATACTTTCACCCGATCCCCTTCACAGAGGAATCATTGTAATGGAAAACGGTGAGACTGCTATCAGACGTATTGATGTTGTTTTTCCCATGCTTCAGGGCAAAAGAGGCGCTGACGGCACTTTGCAGGGACTTCTGAATATGTCCGGTATCCCCTATGTAGGCAGTACGCTTCTTTCGTCAGCCTCATGCATGGATAAATCTCATACGCACATGATTCTTGATAACTACGGTATTAATACTGCTCCGTGGAAACTTCTCACTCAGCGTGATATAAATGATATTGATGAAAAATGTGCAGAAATCGCACGTGCTATAGGTTTTCCCATGGCAGTCAAACCTGCTAACAGCGGTTGCAGCGCCGGTACAGGTTATGCTGATAATATGCAGGAACTTATCTCTGCTGTGAAGGTTGCTTTTTCCAATGATAATAAAGTCGTTGTTGAAAAATTTATTTGTGGCAGAAAGCTTGAAGTTGCTGTCTTTGGTTATGATTCACCTTTTTCATCTGATGTAGGTGAAATTATTTCAACCAATGTAAAATACGACCCGACAGAAGTAAAAAAATCTTCCGGCGATGATCTGATTATTCCTGCTGATATTCCGGCTGACGTTTCCCGAAATATACGTGAAATCGCTGTAAAGGCGTTTAAAGCAATGGGATGCAAAGGTTATGCACGTATTGACTTTTTCCTCTCTGATGACAGAAATCTTCTGCTCAATAAAATCGGAACTTCCCCCGGAATGCGTCTGACAAGCGTTTATCCGAAGCTTCTCGCCGAAATGGGAATGAATCTTTCCGATGTAACAGACAAGCTCCTTGAAATGGCAATGGATAATGCCGATAAACGTTATTGATATACTCAATTAATTATAAAGAAGGATGGATAACTTGAAAAATATTACTATCTCTCTGACCAGTATCCAATGGCAGGACGGCGAACAATGCAAAACTGAGCTTATCACAAAAGCAAGACATTCAAAATCGGGAAAATTCGATATAATTTCATACGAAGATACCGAAGCTACCGGTTTTGAAGGTTCTGTTACAACTATAAAAACAGATGGCATTTCCGCCTATATTACCCGTCAGGGAACTGCTAACTCTGCACTTGCTCTTGAAGTGGGAAAAAAGAACTTTTGTCAGTATGAAACCCCTTACGGTTCAATGCAGCTTGGAGTTTATACCCATAATGTTGATAATACAATTGCCGAAAACGGCAGACTCTATCTGAAATATTCTCTTGACCTCAATGCTTCACCACTTTCAGATAATGAGTTAATTATGACTATACAATGAATTACCACAGGTTCTGCCTTGTGAAAAGAAAGGAATATGAAAATGTCAGACCTTATTAAATCCGCATCCGAACAGCTTCGTGAACTTATTATCGACGCTCTCGGCAAACTCGTTGCAGAGGGAGCGGCACCTGCTGATCCCCTTCCTGCATTCAATATTGAAATACCTGCTGATAAATCCCACGGTGATTTTGCTGCAAATACTGCTATGGTTTGCGCAAAAACTTTCAGAATGCCTCCCAGAAAAATCGCTGAGCTTATCTGCGAAAAGATTGATCTTAACGGTTCGCTTTTTGAACGCTCTGAAATTGCAGGCCCCGGATTTATGAATTTCTTCCTCAGCAAAAAATGGTTTGCTGACGCTCTTGAAAATGTTCTCAACGAAGGTGACAATTACGGAAAAACTGACTACGGCAAAGGAAAAAGAGTTCTCGTTGAGTTTGTTTCAGCCAATCCTACAGGCCCTATGCATATCGGTAATGCCCGTGGCGGTGCAATTGGTGACTGTCTTGCAAGCGTTCTTGAATGGGCGGGATACCATGCTGAGCGTGAATTCTATGTCAATGACGCAGGTAATCAGATTGAAAAATTCGGTAAATCTCTTGACCTGAGATATACTCAGCTTTGTTCTGATAAAGGAACTGCTGCTATTGAAAAATATGCTGATAAAGAGGAGCTTGTCAAGTATATCTATGATTTAAGCGGTGAAGGTATGGATTTTGAAATGCCTGAGGATGTTTATCTTGGCACTGACATTATTGAACACGCCTTCAATTTCCTTGAAATCAACGGAAATTCCTACGCTTCTTCTGATGAAAAAGAACGCAGAAATGCTCTCGTCGAATATGCTCTCCCCCTCAATATCGCAGGTCTTGAGCGTGATCTTAAAAAATACCGCATTGTTTATGACAACTGGTTTAAAGAAAGCGTTATACACAAAAGAAATGAAACAAAATCTGTAGTTGACAAACTTCTTGAAAACGGTAATGCTTATGAGCTTGATGGCGCTGTATGGTTCAAGGCTACTGACTACGGCATGGACAAGGACTTTGTTCTCCGTCGTTCAAACGGTCTTTACACCTATATTGTTCCTGACATTGCATATCACTACGATAAGCTTGTTACACGTAATTTCGACATTGCTATCAATATTCTCGGTGCTGATCATCACGGATATGTTCCCAGACTTAAAGCTGCATTGACTGCTCTCGGCGTTGATGCTTCAAAGCTTGATGTTATTCTCATGCAAATGGTTCGTCTTGTACGTAACGGCGAAACTGTCAAACTTTCCAAGAGAAGCGGTAAGGCAATCACTCTTGTCACCCTTCTTGATGAAATTCCCATTGATGCTGCAAGATTCTATTTCAACCTCCGTGAAGCAAATTCCCAGTTTGAATTTGACCTTGACCTTGCTGTGGAAAAATCATCGCAGAATCCCGTATTCTATGTTCAGTACGCTCATGCAAGAATATGCAGTCTCATGACAAATCTCAAAAATGAAGGAATTGAGATACCGGAAACTGCCGATCTCACACTCC
>JAFXAJ010000009.1 GCA_017517145.1 Ruminococcus sp. | reverse complement strand
CCGCCTGTAAGTATAAGCATACCTGTTTCAAGAGCAGTTGTTATAGCTTGTTTCTGCTTGTCTTCGTATTTTATTTCAAACTTTGTTTCCAAAGATTTTATGCGGTTCTTTATGCTTGTTTTTCCTTTTGGAGGAGGAAATTTCAGCATAATTGAGAGTCTCTGTGCAGCAGCAAATTCGCAGGAATAAATGTGTGGCAGAAACAGAAATTCACGGTCATCTATGCTTTCGCAAACGAGCTGCTTGTCTTCGAGAAGCTCGTCGATAATTGCCTCAATTGTATCTCCGTCGCTGTTAAGGAGAGAGACTGCAGGCTCTATAATCCTGTCACGGGGGATGCAGGTGTGTCCGTTTCTCAGGTTATGACGGACAATGTGAACGATACCTGCTTTTATACGGTAAGTACCGTAGGAATCACCTGACATATTCTCCGCAATACTGTCAGCTCTGTCAAAGCTCATGCCTATTGGCTCACGGCAGAGAATATATGGATTTTCGGTTATTATATCAATTGCTCTTGCACCGAAAATCTTGAAAACATTGACACATTCGTTGCTGGTCATTCCGAATTTTTCAAGATATATCATAACCTCACGTATTGCGAACTGCTTGCGGAATTCTTCTGACATTTCAAGAGCCTTATCTTTGCTGATGCCCTTGATTGTTGACAGTAATTCGGGATTGTTTTCAAGAATATCAAATGTTTCCCCACCGAATTTTTCTACTATTTTTGCCGCTGTTTTAGGACCGATTCCCTTGATTGTCCCGGAAGAAAGATATTTCAGCATATCGGCCGATGTTTTGGGCATCTGTCTTTCGCATTCATCAATTTTGAACTGTCTGCCGAAGGAATGGTGGTAATCCCAAAAACCCGTAACCCTGAGGTTTTCACCTGCGGAAAGGGTGGGGAGAACACCTACAGCGGTTATCAGCTCACCGTCAACGCTCATATCAATTACGGTAAATCCCGTTTCGTTGTTGTTGAAAACAACGTCCTCGACGGTGCCGTGTAATTCGATTTTTATTTTATCCATTCAGGCACCGCCTTTCGTTGAAAATTTAAAAAAATTTGCACTTCGGAAAAAGAAGTGCAAAGTGTGACCAGACCTGTAAGCCGAGTTCTGTCGTTTAAGGCAATCATCTATCTAGACCTTGCGTTGCCGCAAAGTTCAAGCCACCCGTTGAAAAATACATCGAGCAAATGCGTCTTTTCGGTCGGTGTTGCTTCGGATAGGGTTTACAGGAACATGATGTCTCCACCATGTCAGTGAGCTCTTACCTCGCTTTTCCACCCTTACCACTTTCGTGGCGGTATATCTCTGTTGCACTGTCCCTGAGGTCGCCCTCGGCGGTCGTTAACCGTTATCCTGCTCTGTGAAGCTCGGACTTTCCTCGTGAGTAAAAATACCCACGCGACTGCCCGGTCTGCTCACCAAAATATTGTATAACAAAATTAACTTATTGTCAAACAATTATTTATGAAAATACTTGCAAAAAATGATATAATAAGATAGAATATCACGGAAAGGAGAGTTAAAATGGACGATTGGTTTAATGGTCAGGGAAACTCGGATAAAAATAAGGATGACAGAAAAGTCGGAAGAATTTTTCACGAAGATATTTTCGGTTCTGATTTTGAATATAATGATTTACGCGAAGAATCCAAGGATTCTCATAAAACGCCGGAAGCTGATAACCGAAGTGTCAGCTATGACAACCTAGACAGCATATTGAATTTTACGGCAGACAAAGAAGACGATTATTATGGTGATTTTGAAAACTACGGAAGTGATACGGAAATGAAAAACGACACTCGTATCTCTGATGATATGATATTTGAAGACATTTCTTCGGCAAAGGTTAAGAAAGTAAAAAAGAAAGGCCGCTCGAGAGGAAAGAAGATAGCGGCAAGTATTATATCGATACTTCTTATTCTTGCCCTTGTGCTTGGCGGATATGTGTATAAGATAGCAGACGGACTCAATTATGTGCCTGAAACCCATAAGGAAAACGCATTTATTTCAGATTCGGAGCTTAATTCAAGCAGTGATGTTCTGAATATTCTTGTCCTCGGAACAGATAAGAGAGAAAACCAGGCTAATTACCGCGCTGACACGATGATGCTTGTGTCAATCGATAAGAAAAACAAAGCTCTGAAGCTTACGTCTTTTCTTCGTGACAGTTGGGTTTATATACCCGAGCGTGATCAATATGCAAAGCTGAACGCCGCCTGCAGCTATGGCGGACCGCAGATGGTTATTGACACCATTGAATATAACTATAAAGTAAAAATCGATAATTATGTTATGATAGATTTTGATATATTCAAGACTATCGTTAACGGAATTGGCGGTATAAAGCTCAAAATAACCAAGGCAGAGGCTGAATGCATATCAAGAGAGGGGGGCTACAAATGTACCCCGGGAACACACAGAGTTCAGGGAAGAACAGCCTTATGGTATGCAAGAATCAGACATCTTGACTCTGACTTTAACAGAACAGCAAGACAGCGTAAGGTTATTTCTGCTATTATGAAGCAGGTAAAGAAGTGCAGTATCCCTACACTTCTTACAACTGTTGAGGCGGTATTGCCGCAGATTCAGACAGATATCAACAAGACTCAACTGATGACTCTTGGCGTAAATGCCTTACTGTCATATATGGATTATCCTATTGTTGAACAGCAGATACCTGCTAAAGGCTCATGGTGGAACGCTAATGTAGGCGGACAGGCCGTGCTCAAGTTTGATTCTGAGAAGAATATTGAGGCTCTCAAAGAATTTATCTATGAAAAATCTGTAGAAGATATCAAGGGCGAGAAATAATAAGAATAAAAGTCAGCAAACTGGGAAATCTTGCTGACTTTTTTGGTTTATGCTTTGCTGCTTTTGCAGACAGCTTTTGACTTTGCATTTCTGCTTTTTATAACCATAAGATTATAGTTTGCTTTCCTCATTTTATCACTCCTTTATCTGATAAAACAATCTCTGAAAAGTATATGCCGGAACAGAATAAAAAATTCCTGTTCATTTGAATAAATACTTCAAGTTAAATTTCCTGTTGGTATTTATGCATAAAACAATTACTAGATTTTTGTGACTTTTAACAAAGTTTGTTTTGTGCAAATATATTGAAAATGATAACATAGTGGTGTATACTTATTTGAGTATATTTGTATTTATACTATAATGTTTTTGAAAGGAAAAATACATAATGAAGAAACTTACTAAAATTTTAGCAGTTATGCTTGTAGTTGTAATGCTTTCAGCATTTGCTGCTTCTGCAGTAGGCTATACTCCGGCACAGAAGGCACAGCTTAAGTTTGACAGTGACGGAAACTTCAGAATTATGCAGATAGCTGATATCCAGGACGGTATCAACTTATCTCCTCTTTCACAGAAGTCTCTCAGAGCCGCTATTGAAGCAGAGCGTCCTGACCTTATCATCCTCACAGGCGACAACATTATCGATATCAGATCAGGAACACTCGGTGTCTTCTCTGATGTCGACTACACCTGTGTTTCAGGTGCTATTGATGATTTTATGCGTATTTTTGAGGAATATTACGATGAATACGGTGTAAGAGTGGCTGCAACATTCGGTAACCATGATGGTGCTTTCACGGCTGTTAACAGGGAAATGCAGATGGAAATTTACCAGAAGTATGACTGCTTTATCGGTTATGATGAAGCAAGTGCAAACATCGATATTTATGGTTGCGGAACATATAACATTCCTATCTTCAGCGCAGATTACACACCCGTAACAGAGGGTGAACTCGACTATACACAGCTTGCATACAATCTCTGGGTTATCGATTCCAATGACTATGTTGACTCATTAGGAAATGAATACGATGCTGTTCATGCTGATCAGATCGATTATATCGAAAAGGAAACAATCAATCTTAATAAGCTCAGCGGAAAAACTATCAAGTCAATGGCTTTCCAGCATATAATTGTTCCTGAAATTTATGATGCTCTTGTTGAGGTCCCTGCAGGTACAGAGGGTGCTGTTGCAAACGTAAACAAGTATTACGTACTTCCCGAAGGTTCAGCAGGTCATATGCTTGAGAAGCCCTGTCCGCCCAGCCTTGCTGTTTATAACAACGAATTTGCAAGACTTACAGCTGTAGGCGTTGAAGCTTTCGTTGTTGGTCACGACCATATGAATGATTATGTTGTTGATTATAATGGTGTTAAGCTTATTTCAACAATAACAGCAGGATATAGCCCGTATCCCTATGACGAAGGCACCATCAGAGGTGTTCGTGTTATCGATCTTAAGGAAACAGGCGACAACGTTACATTTGACACTTATATGCATTACTATGAAGATTCAAAACCTGCAGATCCCGAAGAAGAAAAGGAAATGAACTTCTTTGAGAGAATTATTGCCTGGTTCAAGTACATATTTATGTTGTTAGTAGGACAGATGTAATAATCGATTATCTGAAGCTGCAGAAATTCGGCCTCAGTTTATGGAGGAGTAAAATATGAGTAACGAAACACAGCTTTCAAAAAAAGACAATGCTATGATGGCGTTGAAATTCTTTTTCTGCTCAACGGGGGCAGGTATTATACAGACGGTGACATTTACTGTTCTTAATGAACTTAACCGCTTTACGGGAGTATTTAATTTTCTTCCCAAGAGTGTTATTGAAAATGAATACGGTTTATTCTATTTTATAGCATTACTGTTTTCTGTTATTTTCAATTTTACTGTAAACAGAAAGTTCACATTCAAGTCAGCAAACAATGTACCCATAGCTATGCTTAAGGTTGTCGGATATTACTGTGTATTCACACCGGCATCAATCTGGTGGGGCACTGCACTCAAATATGATGTCGGCTGGAATGAATACCTTGTTCTCGCCTTCACAATGATTATCAATCTTGTAACAGAGTTCCTGTTTAACAGATTTGTGGTTTTCGGAAAATCGATTAATACTGCTGTTGAGAATAAGAAAAACGAGGACTGATTTTAACAAACTATAACTGCCGCAGATATTATTTGCGGCAGTTTTTTGTCAGCAAGATTCATTGACACCGTTTAAGAAATCTTTTATAATAGCTTAAAAGGAGATGTCCATATGAAGAAATTTATTTTATCGATATTTACAGTTGTTACTTTTCTGATGATTTCTGTTATGGCGGTATCAGCATACTATACAGGATATGAGAATTCAGAGGGCTGCTGGATTTATTATGAGGCAGATTATTATAACGGCACTGCGGCTGTAACTTACTATGAATCTGACTATTCGGATAAGGTAGTAATACCTGAATTTGTATATGATTATGACGAATACTACGATTATCATAAGCTTGAGGTTACTTCAATTTCGGGAAATATTGACTGCAGATATGTAAGCTATATTAAAATTCCTGAAAGCGTAAACTATATCAGTCAATACGGCATAGGATATACTGCCTGTTACGATTATAATACAGGAATAACAACATATGAGAAAAAAAGCAATTTCACGGTAGCCTGCCTGTCGGGCAGCTATGCTGAAAGCTTTGCGAAGACAAACGGCTTCAATGTTGTTTTGCTGAAGGATACAGAAAGGCTTAGTGTAACTCTTGATTCTTCAGCATATACATATACATCCTACGAGATAACGCCTGTCGTTACGGTGTATGATGGTGAAAAGCTTCTTACCGCCGGGGTGGATTATTCTTTGAGTTATGAGAATAACATAAGTGCGGGGACTGCATACGCTGTTATCAGCGGCCTGGGAGACTATTGCGGTACCAAACGGACTGAATTTACGATAAAACCTGTTGATGCATCTCAGATAAGCTTTTCAACAATAGAAGCCCATGTGTACAACGGTGATAGTATTGAACCGTGGATTGATGTGAACTTCGCAGGCAGATATCTTTATGAGGATACGGATTATACTGTAAGTTACAGAAATAATATCTATCCCGGAACGGCTTATATTGATATAACATTTACCGGAAACTACTGCGGAACAAAAACTTTGAGCTTTAAAATATACATCGACGCTGTTTCCGGTCTCACTTCAAATCCGTATTCGGCTTCAGGGGTCTATCTTAGTTGGAACAATTGGTATTGGAATATAGACTGTTTTTACGTATATCGCTATGATAACAGTACAGGTAGATACGTTTACATTGGAAAGACAAGCTACGGTTCATACTATGATGAAGACCTCAATCAGTATACGACCTATAAATATCAGGTAATCCCGGTAGTTTATGATGACAATAATACCGCAATAAAGGGAGAGGCCGCATATGTAGAGTGTACTACTTTATTGAAGTCTCCTTCGCTTGAGCTTACAACACTCAAATCTTCAACGAAAATCAAATACAAGAGCAACAGCAAGGCAGACGGATACGTTATCTACAGACAGCGCCTGGATGAGTACTCTGAACCGAAAATTATTAAGACTATAACCGGCAATTCTGCAGGTACATATACTGATACGGCTATTAGCAAAAACGGAATATATTGTTATTATATTTGCTCATACAAAGCTGTAAACGGAAATACCGTATACGGTGAAAAGGGAAAGATATATTATACAGATGATCCTGACGCAATTTTAAGGGGAGCAACCCTCAAATCGCACACCAGTTTTAAGGTGTATAATAAGCAGGGCAAGGGGACTTCTAGCTATACTTATAAACTGAGCGATAATGATGTAAAGATTCTCAGAAGTTTTGCTGAAAAGCATTTCAAGAAGAGTATGACAGAAGCGGAAAAGCTT
>JAFXAJ010000108.1 GCA_017517145.1 Ruminococcus sp. | reverse complement strand
TTCCTTGCTTAATACATTAATCTGCGGCATACTAACCCCACTTTTTAATTAAGAATTAAGAATTATGAATTATGAATTGTTGTGTACGATAATCATTCCATACAAAATAATTGCGAATTAATTCTCCCGTCTGTCCTTTTTCGGCAAAAGCAATTCGGGATTTTTTATATAGCTTCTTACAACGCTTCCACAACTGCGGCATATTACGTGCCGAAGATATTTATCAGTTTCGTTGAAAAAACTGTCATATTCTGGAAGAAGATAGTTCTGAATTCCTATTGTCTGTATAAAAGTAAGAAATTCGGTTTCTCCGCAGTAGGGACATTTTTCATCTTTTATTGTGTGTTTCATAATAATCTCCTTCTCAAGCATCAATTTCATTGCGAATTAATTCCTAATTCTGCATTCTTAATTCTTAATTCAACAAACTTGCCATGTCACGGAGCAAATCACGACATTCAGCATCGGTCAATTCGTCTATGTTCGTTCTTGCAAGCATATCCAGAGCCGCTTCACGGTTCATACTGCCGAAACTTATCTGATTATCGCTTTCAGGCTGTACTGCATATTCAGCTTTATGAGTACGCTCCATTTCAGCCAACAGCTCTCTTGCACGGCTTACAACCTTCGCAGGAAGTCCTGCAAGCTTTGCAACGTCGATACCGTAGCTTTCATCAACTCCGCCACGGACTATCTTTCGCAGGAAACGGATATTTCCGCCGTGCTTATTTACGGCTATACTGTAATTCTTAACGCCTTCCAATTCATTTTCCAAGCCGATAAGCTCATGGTAATGGGTGGCAAAAAGAGTTTTACAGCCAAGCTTTTTATTTCCGCAGATATGCTCCGCTACGGCACGGGCAATGCTCACGCCGTCAAAGGTAGACGTACCTCGTCCTACCTCGTCAAGAATTACAAGGCTGTTTGGCGTTGCATTTTTCAGTATATCCGATACCTCGCTCATTTCCACCATAAAGGTTGACTGTCCCGCTGTTAAATCGTCGGACGCTCCAACTCGTGTGAAAATCTTGTCCACTACGGAGATTTTTGCAGAATCCGCAGGAACAAAACAGCCTATCTGCGCCATAAGTACAATAAGTGCCGTCTGTCGCATATATGTGGATTTACCGGACATATTGGGACCTGTGATAATTGACATTCGGTTAGATTTGTTGTCTATATAAATGTCGTTTGGTACGAACATTTCATCTTTCAGCATAAGCTCAACTACGGGATGTCTGCCGCCCTTTATATCAACAGTGCCGTCAATGGATATATCCGGTTTTACATAGAGATTACGCAGGGATGTTTCCGCAAAGGCACATAATACGTCAACTGCCGCAACTGCAGAGGCTGTCTGCTGAACCGATGCAAGCTTTGTTGCTAGGAAGTCACGGACTTCGCTGAAAATATCAGCCTCCAGTGAAAGCGCCTTGTCTTTCGCTCCAAGTATGGAATTTTCAGCATTTTTCAGTTCCTCGGTGATGAATCTCTCCGCATTGGCAAGAGTCTGCTTGCGAATCCAGCCTTCGGGAATTAAGTCGTAGTAAGAACGTGTAACTTCAAGATAATAGCCGAATACACGGTTAAAGCCGATTTTCAGATTTTTGATTCCCGTAGCCTCTTTTTCACGCTGTTCGATTTCATCTATTATCTCCTTGCCATGAGTCATGATATGGCGCAGGTCGTCAAGCTCTTTATTAAAGCCGTCCCTGATAATTCCGCCGTCCTTGACGGACACGGGCGGCTCGTCAACTATGGCATTTTCCACAAGGCGGACAATTTCTCCCAAATCAGAAATTTCGCTGTTGTATCTTGCAAGCAGCTTTGAATTTTCAAGCTTTGAAAGCTCCTGTTTCAGCAAAGGCAGCTGCATTGCCGTTGCAGACATGGACTTCACATCACGAGGACTTGCCGACTTATACATAATTTTCGTCATAAGTCGTTCAAGGTCATAAGTACGGTCGAGAAGCTCCCCCATATCCGACAGAACTACGCTTTTTTTATACAGAGCGTCCACTGCATCCAGTCGTTCAATAATTCTTGCAGGACTTTTCAGCGGCTGTTCTATCCAGTTTTTCAGCAGACGTCTGCCCATAGATGTACGTGTGGAATCCAGCACCCACAGCAGAGAGCCTTTTTTCTCCTTGTTGCGCAGAGTTTCCGTCAATTCAAGATTTCGCCTTGCATTGAGGTCAAGCCCCATAAAAGCATCGCCGTTCAGGAGATTCAAGGCTGTGAATCGTGATACTGAGGTTTTCTGGGTATCTCTGATATAGTCAAAAAGTCCGCAGACTGCGGCACAATCTGCACCGTTTTCGGAAAGTCCAAGCTCCTCAACGGAATTCACCCCAAATACTTCGCTTACATTTGAACGCTGTTTTTCGGGAGAAAAACAATCTGCGTCACGGAGCGTAACGGCACAGTTAAGCCTTGTTTTTATGAAATCCGCAACTGATTTAAGAGAAAGAAAGCTCTCCTGAAAGATAACCTCCGCAGGCTGACAGCGTGACAGTTCGTTGATTACGCCCTGCTCCATTTCCTTGCCCTCGAAAAAGCTTATATCAGCCTCGCCTGTGGAAATATCCGCTGAAGCCACACCGCAGGTTTTCTCGGATTCATCATAAAATATACTGCATATATAGTTATTTCTGCCGTCATCAAGCATTCCCGATTCCGTAATTGTACCGGGAGTGACAACACGGATAACATCACGGATAACTATTCCCTTTGTTTCAGCAGGGTCAGTAAGCTGTTCGCATACAGCCACCTTTTTGCCCATATCAATCAGGCGCTTTATGTACATATCCGCCGAATGATAGGGAACTCCGCACATAGGCGCTCTTTCAGCAAGTCCGCAGTCTCTGCCTGTAAGGGTAAGTTCCAGTGCTTTTGAAACTATGACTGCATCGTCAAAGAACATCTCATAGAAATCTCCCAGACGGAAGAACAAAATGCAGTCCTTATATTTATCTTTCACCTCGAAATACTGCTGCATCATAGGTGATAGTTTTTTTCTGTCGATTTCGATTCCCATAAGATTTTCCTTTCATTTGTTTATTGTTATTTATATCAATTCCGTTTCGGAATTGCGGGCGCACAGGAATGCGCCCCTACGAAAAAATAATGAATTACGCATTAATTCTTAATTCTGCATTCATAATTCTTAATTAATTTTAGTGGCATCCTCCGCAGGATTCGCAGCTGCCTGTGCATCCCTGTGAGGGCTGGCAGGTATCAGGGTCCTCGCCGTTAGCGCAGAGAGTGATAATCTGGTTGATATTGTTCACAAGAGCTTCTAATGCGCCCTGTGCTGCGGAAAATACAACCATATTCTTATTAGACATAATCTTCTTGTAGTTGTCTTTTATGCCCTCATCAAGTTCCTTAATTTTGTCTGTATCCTTATTTTCCTTGCAAAGCTCTGCGTTAAGCTCATTTCTCATTCTGTCAAAATCGTTAATCTGCTGCTGTAATTCAGCGTCATTGTCATTTACCTGTTTTGCAAGATTGTACGCAATATAGCGGTCATCTGCCTGTAAAGCCTTACCTAATTCTCTTGTCATTTCCATAATATCCATTGTATTTTTTCTCCTTTAATATATTATTTTACTATTTTTCCAAACACCGCCCAGTTCATGGCATCGGTGATTTCAACTTCAACAAACTGTCCGATAAGGGACTCGTCCCCCTCGAACTCAACTATTATAAATTCCTCGGATTTTCCTGAGATACAGCCATTTTTCTTCTTTGAAACATCATCTGCAAGAACTCTCATGCGTTTTCCGACAAAACGCTTGTAATGCTCCGTGGAAATCTCACGCTGCACCTCCAGCAAACGACGCATACGCTGCCCTTTCTCCTCCTCAGATGTCATATCCTCCATTTCAGCGGCTTTTGTACCCGTCCGCCTTGAATAGATAAAGGAGTAGATATTGTCATATTTCACACGCTTCATCATATCAATTGTAGCTTCAAATTCCTCCGCTGTCTCATTAGGGAATCCCACGATAATATCTGTCGTAAGGGAGAAATTCTCGTCTTTACTGCGGATATACTCAACTATCTCCATGTACTTTTCAGCGGTATATCGGCGGTTCATGCGCTCTAAAACGTCACTGCTTCCGCTTTGCAGAGGCAAATGCAGATGCTTTGCAACCTTTTTGCAATCGAAAATTGCATCAATAAGCTCCCGTGTTGCATCTTTCGGATGTGACGACATAAAGCGGATTATGAAATCCCCCTCGATTTTGTCAATCTCACGGAGAAGCTTCGGAAACGCTTCTTTTTCGCCAAAATCATTGCCGTAGCTGTTGACATTCTGACCGAGGAGCATAATCTCCTTGTAGCCGTTCTGCACAAGCCCACGCACTTCTGCGATGATGTCCTCCTGTTTACGGCTGCGCTCTCTGCCCCTTACGTATGGCACAATGCAGTAAGTACAGAAGTTGTTGCAGCCGAACATTATCGGCACGCTTGCTTTATAGGAGCTTTCACGCACCTGCTCCACAACCTGCGAAAAATCGGCATATTCTGCAATATCCATGCCGAATTTCTGTCCTCTTATGCAGTCCGCAAGAAGCTTAGGCAGGCTGTTCAGAGCAGAAGTTCCAACAACAATATCCACCTGCGGATAGGATTTTCTGATACGTTCCGCAATATGCTCCTGAGCCGTCATACAGCCCGAAATACCGATAATCAGAGATGGTTTAAGCTCTTTAAGCTTTTTCATGCTGCCGACTATGCCGAAAACTCTGTCCTCGGCATTTTCACGGACGGCGCAGGTGTTGAGGATAATCAGATCAGCCTCGTTTTCATCCTCGGTAAAGGAATATCCCATTTTTTTAAGCAGCCCTTTTATCTTTTCACCGTCGGATATATTCAGCTGACAGCCGAAACTGCGCACATAAGCTTTTTTCAGGTCAGCGGATATATATTTCCTTATTTCCTCAATATATGTATTCATCATGTCAGCTCCTTTTCATTGCTGCGGCATACTTTTTTATTATAACACATTCCGCAGAAATATGCAAGCTTTAGTGCGAAATATCCGCAAATTCTGAAAAAATAACTGTTCTTCGGAAAATATTCAAAATGCTATTGACAAACATCAGAAATAGTGTTAGAATATACTTGAGAATTATAAATATATTTAATTAATTGTTGACAATATGTAAATAAAGAAAAATATACAACAATTATCCCCGAAAAACAGGCGGATTTAGGCATCCGCCCCGATTCGTGTCAATAACCGCACAGCAGAGAAATATGCCGCAAAAATATAAACAGGCAGCTTCTCTGCAAGCGGTTAGAATAAATTTTATATTTAGGAGGAACCCTCAAATGAAAACTCTCAAAAGAATGGCAGCCGCAGCTTCTGCGCTCTGCCTCGGTATTGTCTGCTTAGCACAGGACAATATCATCACTGCTGATTATGTATCAGCTGCCGACCTCACATCAACCATGGAATGGGAAGCCCTGAAAATAGGCGGTGCAGGCTTCGTTTCCGGTATTGTTACAGGTCAGAAAGAAATGTACCTTCGCACAGATGTAGGCGGTGCGTATAAGTACAACTATGAAATCAACGAATGGGAACAGCTTTTCGGCTTTATCAACGAGGCTGACCGTGGATACCTCAGCGTAAAGGGTATCGCTATTGACCCCACTGACGACAACACCGCTTATTTCCTCTGCGGATGTGCCTATTTCTCCAACGCAAGAACCGTAATTTTCAAGACAACCGACGGCGGTAAAACATTTACAAAATCAGATGTTACCGACCTTATTCAGGTTCATGGAAACGGCGACGGCAGACAGTGTATTGAACCTATTGCCATTGACCCCGATAACCCCGACACTATCTACGCAGGCGGTGATGTTACCGCAGGCAAATCTGCCCTCATCAAGTCAACTGACGGCGGAAAGACATGGAATTCCGTTGCAGGCTATGATGAACTCGGTCTTTTCGGCACAGAGCTGAAATATCCCATGTGGACTGACCATATAGTAAGAGGTACTGAGGATAAGGAGTACAACCAGCAGAACGGTATCGGCTGTATTCTCATCGAGGACGGCAAGGTTTACGTTGGTACTTCAGTTACAGGTCAGGCAAATATTCACGTGGCAAGCGTCAAGGACGACAAGTTCTCTGTTCTCTCCAAGGACCTTCCTACTGCCAATTACCCCTGCACATTCTCCACTGACAAAAACGGCAATCTGTATTTCACATACATTGCTGCTCTTGCTTTCGGCGGTACAGCAGGCGGCGCTTTCAAGTACGATACAGCAACAGGCAAGGTTACTGATATTTCTCCTACAGGCAACGCATTCGGTAAAATCGAAGTTGACAGAAAAGACCCCAATAAGCTTGTTACAAGAACCTGCGGCGTATGGTCTGACCAGTGGTTTGAAAAAGAATGGACTGACGGCAGTATCGCATGGGGCGACCACTTCTTCCGTTCCGAGGACGGCGGTGCCACATGGCAGGACATCACTCCCGGTCAGCAGGCAGGTCAGTACACTGACAACCACTACTTTATTTCAAATCCCATTGATACAAACGGCTACGACTGGATTTACGGCAAGGCTTGCCACTGGGGAAGCGGCATGATGATTGACCCCAGAAATCCCGAAAGAGTCGTTATGACATCAGGCAACGGCGTTTATGCCTGCGATAACGTATGGGCAGAAAAGGATATTCAGTTCTACTTCCAGCCCGACGGTGTTGAAGAAGTTGTATGCCTTGACTTCGTAAGCGTTCCCAACGGCGAGAATTACTCCGCTATCGGTGACTATGACGGATTTATACACAAGGACATCAATGAAATTCCTGAACAGTACAAGCCCAATATCGGCTCTACATCTGCTATTGCTTACTGCCCCTCTGATACAAAGGTTATGTGCCGTGTAGGCGAGCATGAAGGCAAGGCTTATTATTCCCTTGATGCAGGCGCAACATGGAAAGAACTTAAAGTTCCCAGCGGCGGCGGAAAAATGGCTATAACACAGATTGAAAAGGGCGTTTATCGTATCTTCAAGGCTGACGGTTCAAACGGTTCTATTCAGTACACTGATGATTTCGGTGCAACATGGTCAAAGTCTGAGGGACTTGACGGCTCTAAGACAACATATCCCCTTGTTGACCCTAATAATCCTGCTATCGTTTATGGCTCAGGAATCAAGCATAACGATTACTGGGCATCTGATCCCAACAAGAAAGAACCTACACTTGAAGAATCTCACTATTCTTTCTATATCAGTACAGATTACGGCGCAACATTTACTGAGAATGTTGTAGGCAGATATGATATGTGCGACCACACAGGCGACCTTGCTTATGTTAAAGAAGATAGTCTCCTTATGGCTCTGGGCTGGAATGGTATGTACTCCATTACAGAAAAAGGCACTAAGATTGAGAAAACAAATGTATTCTACTGCAAGACTCTCGGCTATGGTGCACCCAAACCCGGCAATGTATTCAATACAATTTATATGTACGGTAAACCCACTGAATCAGACGCTGAGGGTATCTACCGTTCAACTGACGGCGGTGTTACATGGGATTGCATAAATACCGAAAACCTCTACGGCGGCACAGGAAACGGAAACTTCCTCGTTGGCGATATGGACGAATTCGGTACTGTTTATATGTCAACTGTTGGTGCAGGTATCGTATGCGGTAAGCTCTCAGACGGTACAACTCCTCCCACAACCACACCTCCCGTAACAACTACTGCTCCCCCTGCTGCAACAACTGCTCCTCCCGCTGCGACTACTACTCAGCCTGTAGGAAAAGCTGTATACGGCGATGCAAACTGTGACGGAAAGATTACTATTGCTGATGCTACTGCTATTCTCCAGCATCTCGGAAATAATGACGATTACGCACTTTCAGCACAGGGACTTCTCAACGCTGACTGTTCCGAAGTCGGAAACGGCGTAACAGCAGGTGACGCACTGGCTATCCAGAGACTTGACGCAAAGATTATCTCAGCTCTCCCTGAAGCAGCAAAATAAATATCAATCAAAAAGGACGTTCCGAGTGAATTGGAGCGTCCTTTTTATATATAAAAAATGGCTATATTTAAAGGGCGAGCAATGCTCGCCCTACAAAATTATTATAATTTCAACTGATAGCTAATGGCTAACATCTAAAAGCTAAAGACTTGTAAATTAATACATTCCGCCCATACCGCCGGCAGGCATTGCAGGTGCAGGATTAGCCTCGGGAATATCTGCTACAAGGCTTTCTGTTGTGAGCACCATAGCTGCAACAGATGCAG
Organism: Ruminococcus sp.; assembly: GCA_017517145.1. Taxonomy (GTDB): domain Bacteria; phylum Bacillota; class Clostridia; order Oscillospirales; family Ruminococcaceae; genus Ruminococcus. The sequence goes on along the minus strand of JAFXAJ010000108.1, from coordinate 1,622 downwards.
CATTCTGGAGTGCTGAACGTGTAACCTTAGTGGGGTCAACGATACCTGCGGGAATCATGTCTGTGTAAACCTCGTTGTAAGCGTCGAAGCCGTAGCCAGCCTTGCGTGAACGGCGAATCTTGTCAACGATTACGCTGCCCTCAAGACCTGCATTTGCAGCAATCTGGCGTACAGGTGCTTCAAGTGTTTTAAGAATAATCTTAGCGCCTGTCTTTTCGTCGCCGTCAAGAGTGTTAATCATCTTTTCAACAGCAGGAATAGCGTTGATATATGCTGTACCGCCGCCTGCTACGATACCCTCCTCAACAGCTGCCTTTGTAGCTGCAAGAGCGTCCTCGATACGGAGTTTCTTTTCCTTCATCTCGATTTCAGTTGCAGCACCAACCTTGATTACAGCTACACCGCCTGCAAGCTTTGCAAGTCTTTCCTGAAGCTTTTCACGGTCGAAATCAGATGTTGTAGTTTCGATAGAAGCACGAATCTGAGCAACTCTGCTCTTGATAGCGTCCTTATCGCCTGCGCCGTCAACGATGATTGTATTTTCTTTCTGAATTACAATCTGCTTAGCCATACCAAGCTGGTCGATAGTTGTATCTGTAAGCTCCAGACCAAGCTCTGCGGAGATAACTTCGCCGCCTGTGAGAACAGCTATATCCTTTAACATCTCCTTGCGTCTGTCACCGAATCCGGGAGCCTTAACAGCTGCAACCTTGAATGTACCACGAAGATTATTAAGAATAATTGTTGTAAGAGCCTCGCCCTCAACGTCCTCAGCAATAATAACAAGCTTCTTGCCCATTTTTACAATCTGCTCGAGGAGGGGGAGAATCTCCTGAATTGAAGAAATCTTCTTGTCTGTGATGAGAACGAAAGCGTCATCGTAGATAGCTTCCATTTTGTCTGTATCTGTAACCATGTAGGGAGAAATGTAGCCTCTGTCGAACTGCATACCCTCTACAACTTCGCTGTATGTTTCAGCTGTCTTGCTCTCCTCGATAGTAATAACGCCGTCAGCTGTAACCTTTTCCATAGCCTCAGCGATAAGCTTACCTACAGCTTCATCAGCGGAGGAAACTGTGCCGACTCTTGCAATATCCTCAGAGCCTTCAACAGCCTTTGAGTTGTCGATGATATTCTTTACAGCAACGTCAACAGCCTTTGCGATACCCTTTTTGAGAATCATGGGGTTAGCACCTGCTGCAATGTTCTTCATACCCTCGTGAATGATAGTCTGTGCAAGGAGAGTAGCTGTTGTTGTACCGTCACCTGCGGCATCGTTTGTCTTTGTAGCAACTTCCTTAACAAGCTGTGCGCCCATGTTCTCGAAAGCGTCCTCAAGCTCGATGTCCTTAGCGATAGTTACACCGTCGTTTGTGATAAGGGGAGCACCGAATTTTCTGTCAAGAACTACGTTTCTGCCCTTGGGACCCATTGTAATTCTTACTGTATCAGCAAGCTTGTCGATACCTGCCTGTAAAGCTTTTCTTGCGTCCTCACCGTATTTAATATCTTTAGCCATAGTAATAATCTCCTTTATAAAATGCGTAATTCGTAATGCATAATTAACATTTACCGTTACACGTTAATTTTGCTGTGCATTACAATTCTTAATTCTTAATTCT
>JAFXAJ010000107.1 GCA_017517145.1 Ruminococcus sp. | reverse complement strand
GACACTGTCGAACAATTCTTTAAATGAATTCATTTTTAACCTCCGGAAAAATTTTTCTATAAGCAAGACCGCTTTCGATAGGCAGAAAAAAACGATACTCTCCTATAATAATATACTAATATTATTATAACATAACCATGTTGAAAAAGCAAGGGATAACAGAAAAAAAAGAGTAGAAAAAAGCGAGAAATTCAACACCTGTTTTGACACATTGTTGAAAAGAGTGTTGAATCAACTTCACAATGTTGAAAAAATGGTGGTATCAGCCTGCAAAAAGGATAAAAAGACTGTTGAAAACCCAAAATCCGACATTGCACTGACAGGTTTTCCACATATTTTTTCAACTTTTCAACAGGTGTTAAGTTCTTTCAATGTGGAAATCTCAACTTGCCGACGGACTGTCAAAAGGCAGCACTAAAGAAATATCCTGATAATTAAGCTCTGATTCAAATGGCGCTGCATATTTCAACATTTGCCAAAAAAAACAGAGTATTTTTAATTATAACTGTAGGAATTCATCAAAATTTCCGAAATTTAAAAAAAAATCTGAAAATCCCTTGACATACGGGCACTTTTGAAGTATAATTCTAAAGTGTAATATGTATTCAGGGGAAAATTACCCTGAGACAACAAATCGAGAGGAGGATTCCGTAATGAAAAGAACATATCAGCCTAAGAAGCTCCACAGAAAGAAGGAGCACGGCTTCATGAAAAGAATGGCTACTAAGAACGGCAGAAAGGTTTTAGCTCGTAGAAGATCTAAGGGCAGAGCTAGATTAACTCACTGACGATGCTGACCACAAAAATACGTTTTTGTGGTCTTTTTTATTAGGGGAGGTTATTATGCTTTATACCGATATTATGAGAGATAACAAGGATTTTCTCACTCTGTATAAAAAAGGCAGATATATCACATCTAAATATTCCGTGATTTATGTCCGCCTGAATAACCGTCCCTATAACCGCTTTGGCATTACTGCCGGAAAAAAAATCGGAAACGCTGTGGCTCGTAACCGTGCTAAACGTCTTATCCGTCTTGCTTATCGCACCGCAGAGGTGAAGCTTCCTGTTGGCATCGACATTGTTATCGTTGCAAGAAGCGGCATCCTCGGCATAAAATCCGACGAATACTGTGCATATTTCAACAAGTATGCTGTTGCGGATATAGACAAAACCGTTAAAAAATTGATTAAAAAGTGATATGAAGTATATTGTCATCGGAATTATCAGATTCTATCAGAAATGCATCTCTCCCCTTTTTCCGCCGAAATGCAAGTATTATCCCACGTGCAGCTGCTATGCCCTCTCCGCCGTAAAAAAATTCGGGGCGGTTCGTGGCTCGGCTTTGGCTGTCTGGCGGATTCTGAGGTGTAATCCGTGGTCACTTGGCGGTATAGACCATGTTCCCGATAAATTTACCTTTAAAGTAAAAAAATACGACTACTCACAGCTCCACAGTGCAGCTGTTACAACAGAAGAAATGAACGGTACGGAGAATAGCTCCGATGATGTACCGGTATAGGAGAATTGAAATTGAACGCTCTTTATGATCTTATTGGTATCCCTCTCGGATACCTTATGAGCCTGATATATAAGCTCATACCTAATTACGCTATTGCTATTATTGTCTTTACTCTTGTAACAAAGATTATAATTTTTCCAATGAATTATAAAACTCAGAAAAATGCAGCAAGAATGCAGCTTCTTCAGCCTAAACTCCAGAAACTGCAGAAAAGTTTTTCTAATAATCCCACACGTTTGCAGGAGGAACAGCAGAAACTTTATCAGGAGGAAGGACTTAACCCTATGGGTTCATGTCTCCCCGCTTTTATACAGATGTTCCTGCTTTTTGGAGTTATTGACGTTGTATACAAGCCTATAACTCACATTCTTCACATTTCGAAGCCTGTAAGAAAGGCTGCTATTGAAAAGGCTTCCGAGCTTGCTGTAAAGTTCAAGGAAGTAAACGGCGGAAATGCAATTCAGTCGAATAACCTCAGAAACGAGCTTCTAACAATGGACGCTGTTGATAAACATACCTCTGAATTTGCAAATATAGGTGAGAATTTCCTCCAGAGAATTGTTGAATTCACTGATAATTTTACTATTTTCGGCGCAAATCTCGGAAAAGTTCCCACACTTAAACCGGACGAATGGAACTTTGAGGCTATTGTTCTCTGTGCTATACCTTTCCTTGCAGGTCTTGCACAGCTTCTCACAAGTTTTTATTCTCTTCACCACCAGAAAAAGAATAATCCCGGTCCTCAGGCAGGCGGCGGATGTATGACAGCTATGATGCTTCTCTCTCCTCTTATGTCTATATGGTTTGCTTTTGAGCTTCCTGCCGGTATCGGTTTCTATTGGATATGGTCATCACTTTTCTCATTCGTCGTTACATTCGGACTTAACCTCTATTTCACACCTGAAAAAGTCGCTGTAATTAATGAAAAGGAAAAGGAAAAAGCTCGTATATACGCTGAAAAACATCCTGAAAAGAAAACATTCATGCAGAGAATGTTAGAACAGCAGGCTGCTCTTGAAGCTCAGAACGGCGGTACCGTTTCAGGCGAAAAGATGTCTCGTTCTGAACAGAACAAGGCTAACCGTGACGCTATAAAGGACGCAAGACGCAGAATGGCTGATAAGTACGGTGATATATACGATGATAACAATGATAATGAAGAATAATTAAGGAGGTAAAAAAATGACAGAAGTATTTACTGCGAAAACCGTTGAAGAAGCTAAGGCTCTTGCGGTCAGAAAATTCGGCAAGAAAGAAAGCGAAATAAAGTTTGAAGTAATCAGCGAGGGTAAAAAAGGATTTTTAGGACTCGGCGCTGTTGACGCAAAGGTTAAGGCAACTTATACTGCTCCTGTAAATAAAGCACCTGCAAAGCCTGCAGAAGCTCCCAAGCCTGTTGCAAAACCAGCACCTGCACCTGTTCCCGTTGTTGAAGAAACACCCGTTGTTGATGCAGCTGCCCCTGTAGTTGAAGAAACTCCTGCTGTAGAGGATGTTCCTGTAGTGGAGGAAACTCCTGTGACTGAGGAATCCCCTGCTGCTGCAAATGAGCCTGAAAAGGAAGAAGAACAGGGATTTTCTCTTGATGACTATACACTCATCGAAGATGAAGCACTTATGAATCCTAAGGTAAAAATCGCAAGAGATTATATCACCAGCATCCTTAAAGCTATGGATATTGAAGCGCAGTTTGTTATTTACCAGAACGAAACAGGCGCTGTAATCAACATCGAAAGCGACAATAACGGTACTGTTATCGGCAGAAGAGGCGACACTCTCGACTCTATTCAGTACCTTAGCTCAATTATTGCAAACAAGGGCGACAAAGAATATTTCCGCATCACAATTGACTGTCTCGGCTACCGCAGCAAGAGAAAGGAAACTCTTGAACAGCTTGCAGTAAAGGTTGCAAAGACTGTTATGAGAACAGGCAGATCACAGCAGCTTGAGCCTATGAATCCCTACGAAAGACGAGTAATTCATTCGGCTGTTGCTGAAATCGAGGGAGTTTCTTCACGTTCAGTAGGAGAAGAACCCTACAGAAAAATTATTATTTCCTCTACAAATCCCAGAAATAACAGAAACAACGGCAAAGGCAGAGGAAACCGCCGCAATGACAATCGTGGTGGAAAGCAGGGAAATCGTGAGCGCCGCCGTGAGAATTACGAGGTAAAGGCAATTGACCTTTCAACATCCTTTGAAAAGGACTACAAGAAGCCCAAGCCGGAGGATTCAATGGAAGGCGGACTTTACGGAAAGATTGAATTTTAATTAGAAAAAAAGGCTGTTGCATTGAATTGTGACAGCCTTTTGTGGAGATAATTATGGCTACAATTGCTGCTATTTCAACTCCAAATGCGGTTGGCGGAATTGCTGTAATCCGTATTTCGGGGGACAATGCCGTTGCTGTTGCGCAGCGGATTTTTACTCCTTTCGGTGAAAAAAAGGTGGAGGATATGGCAGGTTATACCTGCGCTTATGGTATTGCTCACGACGGCAGCGAAAGGATTGATGATTGTATTCTGACGATATTTCGTGCTCCCCACAGCTTTACAGGTGAGGACACGGCAGAAATTTCATGTCACGGCGGATTGTTTGTTTCGAGGAAAATTCTCAGGGCTGCCCTGAAAAACGGAGCAGTCACAGCAGAAGCAGGAGAATTCACCAAGAGAGCATTTCTCAACGGAAAGCTTGATTTAACTCAGGCGGAAGCGGTCATGGATGTAATTGCCGCAAAGGGTGAGCTTGAACTGAAAATGGCTGAAAATCTCCGTGAAGGTGCGGTTTTTAAGTCAGCAGAAAAATGCTCAAAGCGGCTTTTGAAACTTCTCAGCGGACTTGCTGCGTGGACCGATTATCCTGATGAGGATATTCCGGAGGTTGAGCCTGATTCAATTCTGGAGGAATTGTCGGCAGTTCGGAATGAGCTTGCTTCGTTGGTAGAGGGATATGACCGTGGCCGTATAGTTCGTGAAGGTGTGGCAACGGCGATAGTAGGCAGACCAAACGTTGGTAAATCTACACTTTTTAATTGTCTCAGTGGATGTCAGAGGAGTATTGTGACTGATATTGCCGGCACGACACGTGATGTTGTAGAGGAATCTGTTTATCTGGGGGATATTACTCTCAGACTGTCTGACACAGCCGGAATACGTGAGACTGAAGATGTCATTGAGGAAATCGGTGTTCAGATTGCATGGAAAACGGTTGATTCTGCTGAGCTTGTGCTGGCAGTATTTGATGGCAGTTGTCCTCTTACTGCGGACGATTTTGATTTGATTGAAAAAATTAAAAATAAAAAATCAATAGCGGTAGTTAATAAATCTGATGCTGAAACTGTTATAGATGGTGCAGAGTTGAAAAAATATTTTATACATATAGTATATATTTCTGCGAAAGAAAATCAAGGAATAAAGGCACTTGAAGATGCTGTAAAGTCATTATTTGAGTTGAATTCGGATAGCTTTTCTGCTGTTACAGCAGCCAATGAACGACAGAAAATGTGTATTGAAAAGGCACTTAATTCTGTTGAAAACGCCATTGAAGCAATAAATTGCGGGGAGCTTCTTGACGCAGTGAATGTGCTGATTGACGAAGCAGAGCAGAATCTTTTGGAGCTTACAGGAAAAAAAATCACTGATGCAGTGGTTGACGAAGTGTTCTCCAGATTCTGCGTTGGAAAATAAATGTTCCACGTGGAACATTTTTATGTGAAACAAAAGAGGTAGTTTTATGTCATATAAAATGGGTGAATTTGACGTTGTGGTTGTAGGCGGCGGTCATGCAGGAGTTGAAGCTGCCCTTGCGGCAGCACGACTGGGCGTTAAAACCGCAATGTTTACAATATCTCTCGATCAAATAGCGAATATGCCCTGTAACCCGTCAATTGGTGGCACTGCGAAGGGGCATTTAGTCAGAGAAATTGATGCTTTAGGCGGCGAAATGGGTAAGGCGGCGGATAAATGTTTCATTCAAAGCCGTATGCTTAACCGTGGAAAAGGGCCTGCCGTTCATAGTCTAAGAGTGCAGGCTGACCGAGTTTTGTATCATAATTATATGAAACAGGTCTGCGAAAAACAGGAAAATCTGTACGTGAAACAGGGAGAAGTTGCTGAAATTCTTACTGAAAATGGAAAAATCAGCGGAATTGTAACATCTCTAGGTGCAGAATATTCTGCAAAATGTGTGATAATTGCAACAGGTACATACCTAAAAGGTAAAATTCACATTGGTGAATCTTCCTTTGAAAGTGGTCCTGATTCAGCGTTGCCAAGTGTTGAACTTTCAAAAAGTCTGACTGATATTGGAGTAGAGTTGCGCCGCTTCAAGACCGGAACCCCTTGTCGTGTCCACAAGAGAAGTATTGATTTTTCAGTTATGGAACGACAGGACGGAGATGAAGAAATAGTTCCGCTGTCCTTTGAAACTCCTGTTGAAGAATTAAAAAATCAGGTTAGCTGCTATGCGACTTATACAAACAGTAATACACATGAGGTAATACTTTCCAACCTTGACAGATCCCCTTTATACGGCGGTAGAATAGAAGGAGTAGGCCCTCGCTATTGTCCGTCTATCGAGGACAAAATTGTGAGATTTTCCGATAAGCCAAGACATCAGCTTTTTGTTGAACCGATGGGACTTTCAACGGATGAATACTATTTGCAGGGAATGTCCTCGTCGCTGCCGGAAGATGTACAGCTGGCATTTCTCCGAACAATCAAAGGTCTTGAAAATGTTGAAATTATGCGTCCGGCGTATGCGATTGAATACGACTGTTGCGATCCGCTTCAGCTTATGCCTACTTTGGAATTCAAAAAAATTAGCGGACTTTACGGCGCTGGTCAGTTTAATGGCAGCTCTGGATATGAGGAGGCCGCCGCTCAGGGACTTGTGGCTGGTGTAAATGCTGCATTGTCGATTCTCGGCAGAGAGCCGATGATTCTGGAGCGTTCCGGCTCTTACATCGGAACGTTGATTGACGATCTTGTGACAAAAGGATGCTCTGACCCTTACCGAATGATGACATCAAGAAGTGAATATCGTCTGATTTTGCGACAGGATAATGCTGATCAACGATTAATTCCAATTGGTAATAAAATCGGTCTTGTTTCTCAGGAGCGTCTTGATAAGCTGAACGAGAAAATCCGTCTGACCGATGAGGAAATTAAGCGAGTTTCAACTCATTCGATTAAACCGAGCGATGAGCTTAATTCTATGCTGGAAAGCAAGGGGACTGCTCCAATAAAAAATGGATGTAGAATTGTGGAATTGATTCGTCGTCCTCAGATAAAATATGACGATATTGCTATTTTTGATTTGGATAGGCCTGAACTGCCGGCTGATGTTCGTGAACAGGTTGAATTACAAATTAAATATAAGGGTTATATTGAAAAACAACTTGCTCAGATTGAACAGGCTGAGAAACTTGAGAAAAAACTACTGCCAAAAACTACGGATTATAGCCAGATTCATGGGTTACGACTTGAAGCTGCGGAGAAGTTGAACAAGGTGAAACCGCTTTCAATTGGTCAGGCTTCAAGAATTTCGGGAGTATCTCCTGCTGATGTTTCGATGCTAATTGTGTGGCTAAAAAAAGAACAGGGGTGATATAATGCTGCCTAATTTTGAACTATCTTGCTCTGAATTTCAGAAATATTCACTTGAGCTTAACGAGGGAAAATACGACAAATTCTGTAAATATGCCGATTTTCTTGTGGAATATAATAAAAATGTTAACCTTACTGCTATTACTGATTCATGGGGAATTCTCAAAAAACACTTTATTGACAGCTGTTTGATTCTTAAATATATTGATATTCCATTGAATTCGTCGATTATTGATGTTGGTACAGGTGCAGGGTTTCCTTCAATTCCGCTTAAAATTATGCGTCCTGATTTGAAAATTACACTTCTTGATAGTCTTGCTAAAAGAATTGTATTTTTACAGCAGCTTTGTGAACTTATTGAAGTTGACGCAGAGTATATTCATGGCAGAGCTGAGGATATAGCAAAAATGGCAGAATACCGTGAAAAATTTGATTTTTCATGTGCAAGAGCTGTTGCTAATTTATCTGTATTGTCTGAATACTGTATACCTTTTGTAAAATGTGATGGGTCATTTATATCACTTAAAGGGCCCAATGAAGATATTAACACTTCTGTAAAAGCTGTTGAAACTCTCGGCGGTAAAATTTCTGAAATTCACAATTATTCCCTTGATGAGGATGCACGATGCATTATTGAGATAAAAAAATTATCGCAGACTCCGACAAAGTATCCCAGAAATAGCAGTCAAATTAAGAAAAAAAGTCTTTAAATCAACTGAATATTCTCAATCAATCTGTTAAAATGTCGAATTTTAACAGATTTTTTTTATAGATTTTATTTCCCGATTATGCTAAAATTAATTTGTAAGGGAGATAAAAATAATTTTCCCAAAAGAAATATACATAAAAAAGTAAAGTGAGGACAACAAAATGGCAGGTTTTCTTAATTTAACAAAGGAAAAACAGGTTAACAAGGTAGTTGAGATTGAGATTTGCAGAATTATTCCTAACCCAAATCAGCCGAGGAGAGATTTTAAGGAATCAGAAATTGTTGCATTGGCAGAATCAATCTCCCAGAATGGCATATTACAGCCCCTTTCTGTACGTAAAATTGCTGATAAATATGAAATTATCGCCGGTGAAAGACGACTTAGAGCTGCAAAAATGTGTGAACTTCACCATGTTCCGTGTATTGTTTATGATATGAACGACAGAGATTCTGCGATTCTTGCTATTGTTGAGAATATTCAGCGTCAGGATTTATCATTTTTTGAAGAGGCAACAGCGATTGAAAAACTAATTGAATATTACGGTCTTACACAGGAGGAAGCTGCTTCTAAACTTGGTAAAGCGCAGAGCACGGTTGCAAATAAACTTAGAATCCTTAGATTAACTGAGGCAGAACGTGAAATAGTCTCAAAATTTAATCTTACTGAACGTCATGCCAGAGCTTTACTTCGTCTTGGAAGTGCGCAGGAAAGACTTTTTCTTCTTGAAAAAATAGTAAAAAATAAGTTGAATGTTGAAAAAACTGAATTATTAATTGACAATTACATAGGTAAAGTCAAGGAAAAACAGAGCTATAAAAAACGTTCCCCTGTTTTTCAGAACGTGTCAATTTTTGTGAACACTATAAATAAAGCAATCCAGACTATGCAGTCTGCCGGAATTGCAGCAGAATCAAGAAAAATTCAGGGTGAAGAATATATTGAATATAGAGTTCGTATTCCAATGAGATCTGTTTAATGTTCCACGTGGAACATTCTCTCAGTGTTTCACTTGAAACACTCTAAATAATACCTCCATATTGTTCCACGTGAAACATTCATTGGTGTTCCACGTGGAACATTTTTTGAAAAATATGAAAAAAATTAAGATATGTATTTACTTTTTCTGCAAAATGTGGTATAATTAAGAAGTAAATCTTAAATTTTTAGAAAGGATGATTATATGGGGAAAATTATTGCTGTTGCTAACCAAAAAGGCGGCGTTGGAAAATCAACTACTGTTGTGAATCTGGCAGCTTTTCTCGGTTCTAAAGGCAAAAAAGTGCTATGCATTGACTTTGATCCTCAGGGAAATGCCACAACCGGCTTCGGAATAAAAAAAAGAAGCGTTGAAATTACTTCATACAATGTGATAATCGGCAAAAATCGTATTCAGGATGCCATTATTGTTACTGAATTTGAAAACGTTTCTGTCATTCCTTCGACTGATGCTCTTGCTGGGGCTGAACTTGAACTGCTGAATATGGATAATCGTGTTAATCGTCTTAAAATGCAGCTTCTCACTATAAAAAATGATTACGATTTCGTGTTGATTGACTGTCCGCCTGCTCTTGGCTCGCTTACAATCAACGCTCTTGTGGCAAGCGATTCTATTATTGTACCCATGTTGGCGGAATTTTATGCTCTTGAAGGTCTTTCACAGCTTGTAAACTCTATAAAAATTGTAAAAAACAACTATAATCCCGCCCTTGACATCGAGGGAATTCTCTTTACTATGTTCGATGGCAGGCTCAATGTAGCTAATGATGTTGTTGCGGAAGTCGAAAAATATTTCCCCAATAAGGTCTTTGAAACTAAAATCCCCCGAAATGTGCGGATTTCTGAAGCTCCGAGTCATGGAAAACCCGTAATGTACTATGATAAAACTTCAAAAGGTACAGATTCATACACGCTTTTAGGACTGGAAATTCTCGGAGAACCTCTCCAGCTGCCGCAGAAAAAAAGGCGTGGAGTCTTTAATTTTAAAAAGGAAAGGCAGTGATATTTATGGCAAAAGGCGGTCTTGGCTCAGGTCTTGACTCACTTTTCAGTGAAAATGCCAGAGATGTTCAGGTGAAATCTACTCTCAGAACCTCGGAAATTGAGCCAAATCGTGGACAACCCCGTAAACATTTTAGTACGGAATCAATTTCTGCTCTTGCTGATTCAATCCGAGAACACGGAATTTTACAGCCGATTCTTGTTCGTCCCATTGATAATGGCGGATACCAGATCGTTGCCGGTGAAAGAAGATGGCGCGCTGCGAGAATGCTCGGACTGGACGAAGTGCCTGTTACTATAAAGGAGCTTTCGGACACTGAAACTATGCAGATTGCCATTATTGAAAACCTCCAGCGTGAAAATCTCAATCCTGTCGAGGAAGCTAACGGATTTAACGAGCTTATTGAGGTTTACGGCATGACTCAGGAACAGGTCGGCAAACTTGTGGGAAAATCCCGTTCCGCTGTGGCAAATGCGGTTCGTTTGCTTACATTGCCCGATAAAATACTGAAAATGCTGGAAAATGGCGATTTATCAGTAGGTCATGGCAAGGCTCTGCTTGCTTATGATGACGATGAAATGAAAATTGCTATTGCAAATCGTGCGGCAGATGGCGGTATGACTGTCCGTCAGCTTGAAAAACTGGTTCAGAAAACAGCTGAAAATGAGGACAACAAGAAATCTTCCAACAATAAAATAGACAATTATTTTGTTGAGATGGAAATTTCACTTAATGAACGTCTTGGTCGTAGGGTAAAAGTCGACTACGGCAAGAACAAAGGCGTGCTTGTTCTCGAATTTTATGATAAAGATGATCTTGCAGCTATTGCTGATAAACTTACAAATGAAGAATAAAGGAGTATAAAAAATGTTAGATAAGGACTTTATAAGAAAAAATCCCGATGTTGTAAAGGAAAATATCAGAAAGAAATTTCAGGATACAAAGGAACTTGAAAAGTTCGGAAATGCTACAAAAATAGAGCTTGTTGACAAATTCCTTGAGCTTGACAAGCAGTTCAGAGAAACTAAGGTTGAGTGTGATGAACTCAGAAGCAAGCGCAACAAAATCAGCAAGGAAATCGGCGGATTTATGGCTAAGGGCATGAAGGAAGAAGCTGAAAAGATTAAGGCTGAGGTTGTTGAAATTGGAAAAAGACTTCCTGAATTAGAGGCTCTTGAAGTTAAGCTTGATGAAGAAATCAACAATATTATGATGGTTATACCTAATATCATTGATGACAGCGTTCCTCTTGGTAAGGATGACAGCGAAAATGTGGAGGTACAGCGTTTCGGTGAGCCTTTTGTGCCTGACTTTGAAGTACCCCATCACATTGATATTATGGAAAAACTTGGCGGAATTGAGCTTGATCCTGCAAGAGACAAGACAAGCGGCAACGGTTTCTATTATCTCTGCGGTGATATTGCTCAGCTTCAGTCATGTATCCTCTCCTATGCAAGAGATTTCATGATTGATAAGGGATTTAAATATTATATTCCTCCCTTTATGATTCGCAGCAATGTTGTTACAGGTGTTATGAGTTTTGACGAAATGGAAGCAATGATGTATAAGATTGAGGGAGAGGATCTTTACCTTATCGGTACATCTGAGCATTCTATGATTGGTAAATTTATTGACACAATTATTCCTGAAGCTGATCTTCCCCAGACTCTTACAAGCTATTCTCCTTGTTTCCGTAAGGAAATAGGCGCTCATGGCATAAATGAGCGTGGTGTATATCGTATTCATCAGTTTGAAAAGCAGGAAATGGTTGTTGTTTGTAAGCCTGAGGAAAGTATGGATTGGTTCCACAAGCTTTACAACTATTCTGTTGAATTTTTCAGATCACTGGATATTCCTGTAAGAACTCTTGAATGTTGCTCAGGTGATTTGGCTGACCTCAAAGTTAAAAGTATTGACGTTGAGGCTTGGTCACCTCTCCAGAAGAAATATTTCGAGGTTGGAAGCTGCTCAAATCTGGGTGATGCACAGGCTCGCCGTCTGAAAATCCGTGTTAAGGGCGAGGACGGAAAGAAATATTTCGCCCACACCCTCAACAATACTGTTGTAGCTCCTCCCAGAATGTTGATTGCATTCCTTGAAAACAACCTGAACGAGGACGGCAGCATCAGAATTCCCGAAGCATTAAGACCTTATATGCGTAAGGATGTTATTGCAGTTCCCGAAAAATAAGCTTTGAACATAGTGTGAAATGGCTATATATTGTCGTTTCGCACTATTCTTTATCACTGAGCTTAGCAGCAGTGCAAAGGCATATAGCAAATGCTCCAAGTGTTCCGCCAACCATGCTGCCGAGAATAAAATTAACCAAAAAAATCACCTCCCCTTTGTTAGTATGCACCAAAAGGGGAGGTGTAATCATTTTAAGTTAAATTTCAAGCATTTTGAGAATATCAGTTTTTTCCTTGTATCCAACGGAAATGTTGTGGATAGCGCCGTCCTTGACAGCAACCAGCATGGGAATGCTCTCACAGCGGAATGCCGCAGCAAGTTCGGGCTGTTCGTCAACGTTAATCTTGCCGACTTTGATTTTTCCTGCCATTTCTTCAGCAATTTCAGCAACAGTGGGAGCAATCATCATACAGGGACCGCACCAGCTTGCCCAGAGGTCAAGGAGGACAATTCCCTTGTAATTGCGAACTTCCTCGTCAAAATTTTCTTTAGTAATTGTAATTTCAGCCATATCATTTCTCCTTGTAGTAAAGCATACAGTGGCAGAATCCCTCAAAATCGGGGTCTGCAATCTGGTCACGGAACTCCTTGCAAATACACTTGTTTTCAGGAGTTCGGGCAATGCGGCAGGGGCAGTAGCCGTCTTTCTGCTCCAGACCTGCCTTGATTTTTTCGACGATTTTCTCGTCGGGGTTGAGTATTACCTTCATAAATTCACCTTTATTTCATGAGTTCATCCGCCATAGCTTCAATCTGAGCGATATTTTCAGCTTTAAGGGCTGATTTTATTGTAACAGTTGTGTCAAGCCATGTGATATTTTTGCATTTTTCAAACTTGGCTTTAATGCATTTTGCAGCTGTGGGTGCCCATGAACCATTCTCAATAATTCCTATTGTACGGTTCTGGTAATTTCTTTCAACAAGCCAGTCAATGTACTGACTCATAAATGGGAAAATTTCTGCATTGTATGTTGTAGTAGCAAGGACGATTTTTCCGTAACGGAAGCCATCTTCCACACATTCAGCCATATCCTCACGAGCTAAGTCTGCAATCGCAACTTTTGGGCATCCTTTTTCGATAAGTTTGTCACGGAGAAGCTCAGCAGCCTGCTTTGTATTGCCATAAACGGAAGTATAAGCGATGAAAACGCCATCAGATTCAACGCCATAACTTGACCATGTGTTATAGAGGTTGAGATAATAGCCGAGATTTTCTTTAAGAATCGGACCATGGAGGGGACAGATAGTCTCAATATCCAGCGCAGAAGCTTTCTTCAAGAGCGCCTGAACCTGCACGCCGTATTTTCCGACAATGCCGAAATAGTAGCGGCGAGCCTCACAAGCCCAGTCCTCATCCACATCGAGAGCGCCGAACTTTCCGAAAGCATCAGCAGAAAAGAGAACTTTTGAAGCGCTGTCGTAAGTCAGCATTACTTCCGGCCAGTGAACCATAGGTGCGGTGATGAATGTAAGTTCACGGCTGCCAAGAGAGAGTTTTTCGCCCTCTTTTACAGTAAGTGTGTTGGGAATTTTAAGATTTGGGAAAAAATTGTGAAGCATATCGAAGGTTTTGGCGTTACCAACAACAACACAATTGGGGTAAGTGTTGATAAACTTGTCAATACAAGCAGAGTGATCAGGTTCCATGTGCTGAATTATGAGGAAGTTGGGGCATTTGTCACCAAGAACCTCCTTGATATTTTCAAGCCACTGTTCTCCAAAGTTTACATCGACAGTATCCATAACAGCAATTTTTTCATCCATAATTACATAAGAATTATATGCCATACCGTTTGGAACGATGTACTGTCCCTCAAAAAGATCAATTTCATGGTCATTTACGCCAACATAAAATATATTATTTTTAAGATTTTTCATTTTAATTCCTCACTTATTATAAGATTAAGTACAATTTTTATACTTCATACTTATATTATATCATATTTATTTAGAAAATAAAGTGATATTTGCAACAATTTTCAAAAAATTCCTTCTAAAAATGTTCCACGTGGAACATTTCCACACTTGACATACAGGGGATATTGTGGTAAAATAAAAAAGCTGAAGGGAGTGAAAAAAATGAACCGAATTTACTATATTATGGGCAAAAGCTCCAGCGGCAAGGATACCATTTACAAGAAGTTGTTGAATGAGTTGAATTTGACTCCAATTGTGCTCCATACAACCCGTCCAATGCGTGAAAATGAGGTTGATGGCAGAGAGTATCACTTCGTTGACCGCAGCAAATTTGAGAAAATGCAGGCGGCTGGAGAGGTAATTGAACGGCGAATATACAACACAATTCACGGTGAGTGGATTTATTTTACATCAAAAAACAGCATTTCTCTTGAAAGCGAAAGTTGTATCGGAATAGGAACGCTTGAAAGCTATATGGGAATTCAGCGATATTTCGGTAATTATCTCGTGCCAATCTACATTGAAGTCGATGACGGAATCCGCTTGATGAGGGCGATTCAGCGTGAACAGCAGGAGACTGCGCCGAAATATGCGGAGCTTTGCAGGAGATTTCTTGCGGATTCCGAAGATTTTTCTGATGAGAAGTTAAAAGCAGTCGGGATTGAAAAAAAATTTCAGAATAACGGCGAAATAAACGACTGTATAAAAGAAATAGTTGAATATATCAATAAACGGAGATGAGATTTTGTCTAAAATAAAAAATTTTGTGAAATCACAGCCGGTTCTTGTCATTGCTTTTCTGGCGGCATTGGCGACAATTTTCGTTATTCCGCCCGACAGCGGCTATAGCAGTTATGTCAATCGGAGCGTCTTGATTCAGCTTTTTTGTCTTATGACAGCAGTTGGCGGATTTCGCAGCGTTGGAATTTTTGAAAATGCTACGGCGGTTTTACTGAAAAAAGCAGGAAATATCCGCCGACTCGGCATAATTTTCACATTGATTTGCTTTTTTTCCTCCATGCTTGTAACAAATGACGTTGCATTGATTACTTTTGTACCTCTTACACTTATGGTTTTTGAAAAAATCAATGACGAAAAAAGCCGAATTCTCACGATTGTTCTTGAAACTGCGGCGGCAAATCTGGGGAGCATGGTAACACCATTTGGAAATCCGCAGAATCTGTACATTTATGACAAGTATAAACTCACATTAGGAGATTTTTTCGGCACAATGCTGCCTGCTGCGGCTGTCAGTCTGGTGCTTCTTATGCTTATTTGTATGCTGCTTCCAAAGGAAAAATGTCAGGCTGATTCAGCATCCGCCGCAGCTGTTCCAAAGGCGAAAACCACGTTATATTGCGGATTATTCATAATCTGTCTGCTGACGGTATTCAGGGTGATTCCCGATTGGATGTGCTTGATTATAGCGGTTATGACGGCACTTATATGCGACAAACGACTGCTGCTGAAAGTTGATTATGGACTTCTTGCGACATTTGTATGCTTTTTCGTATTTGTTGGAAATATCGCAAGAATTGAAATTGTCAGCAGTTTCATATCCGACATATTACAGGGAAAGGTCGTATTAATCTCGGTTATTCTGTCGCAGATCATCAGTAATGTACCGGCGGCGGTAATGCTTTCGGGCTTCACAGAAAGCGGAAAAGAACTGCTTCTCGGCGTAAATCTGGGAGGGCTGGGCACGATAATCGCCTCACTTGCGAGTCTGATTTCGTTTCAGTATTACAGGATGTCCGAGGGGGCAAAATCTGCCGGATACATGGGTGTTTTTACAGCGGTTAACTTCGGAATGTTAGCTGTATTGGCGGTTTTCACATTTCTTATATAGATAATGAAGTTAAAAAGGGATGCTCCGATTGAACGTGAGCACCCCTTTTTGATTTACTTCTTAAATTTGTCAAAAAGATCGCCGATTTTGTCGCCAATATCATCGAAACTGATTTTAGCCTTAACGCCGTCAATGATTTTTTCAATCTGCTCATCAGGAAGATTGACACCGAGAGCCTCCTCGATAGCCTTAACAGGATCTTTCTTGAAAGTATCGCCAAAATCCTTATCACCCTTGATTTTGCTGACCAGTTCTTCGATTTTTTCTTTAATATCCATTGCAAACACTCCTTAAAAATATTTTTGCAAATTCATTATATCATATATGCTGTCAAAAATCAATAGATTTAAAGTTGTTTTGTTAAATCTGTTGGAAATCGCACAGTTTATTTGTGCATATCAGAGAAATTTG
>JAFXAJ010000106.1 GCA_017517145.1 Ruminococcus sp. | reverse complement strand
GCAGTTTATCAATTTTCACATATTGTACTCATATAATTCAAAAAATATTTTTTAAAAAGATATTGACATATCACCGATAAAGTGATATTATAGATATTAAGGTAGAGGTGCGGCTGAGATTAGTACCCCCACAGAGGATTACCGGATCCGTTGAGGTGGGACGAAAGGCAATGCCGCCGAGGAGTGATATGTGGTGAATATCATTCCGGCTGTAGGTTTAACAGGCTTATGGCTGTCATCATGTTTTGTGATGGAGTGCTATCGGCATAAATATCAATGCCAATACTTCTATTATAACTCATGATGAACCGGTTTGCAACCGGTTTTCTTATTTTTTCAAAAAAATTTTTAAGGAGCAGAATTATGAAACAGTATAACGTAGGTATTATTGGTGCTACAGGTATGGTAGGACAGAGATTTGCAACACTTCTGGAGAATCATCCTTGGTTCAATGTTAAGGTGCTGGCAGCATCTCCCAGAAGCGCAGGCAAGACATACGAGGAAGTTGCAGGCAGCCGTTGGAAGATGGCAGTTCCTATGCCTGAGGCTATGAAGAACATGATTCTCATGGACGCTACAGCTGATATTGAGAAGATTGCATCTATGGTTGACTTCTGTTTCTGTGCTGTTGATATGAAAAAGGACGAAATCAAGGCTCTTGAGGAAGCTTATGCAAAGGCTGAGTGTCCTATCGTTTCCAACAACTCTGCACACAGATTTACAGCAGATGTTCCCATGGTAGTGCCTGAGATTAACCCTGAGCATATCGAAATCATCAAGTCCCAGAGAGAGCGTCTTGGCACAAAGAGAGGATTTATCGCAGTTAAGTCTAACTGTTCAATCCAGAGCTATGTTCCCGCACTTCATCCTCTGAGAAAGTTCGGCATCAAGAATGTTCTGGCTTGTACTTATCAGGCAATTTCCGGAGCAGGAAAGAATTTTGAGACATGGCCTGAAATGGTTGATAACCTTATTCCTTTCATTGGCGGCGAGGAGGAGAAGTCCGAGCAGGAGCCTCTGAAGGTTTGGGGTACAATTGAGAATGGCGAGATTGTAAAGGCTTCCACACCTTCAATTACAACTCAGTGTCTCCGTGTACCTGTTTCTGACGGTCATACAGCAGCTGTATTTGTAAGCTTTGAGAATAAGCCTTCTAAGGAAGAAATTCTCCAGCTCTGGGCAGACTTCAAGGGTGCACCTCAGGAGCTTGAACTTCCCAGCGCTCCCAAGCAGTTCATTCACTATTTCGAGGAGGATAATCGTCCTCAGGCTAAGCTTGACAGAAATCTTGAAGGCGGTATGGCTGTTTCAGCAGGTAGATTAAGAGAGGATACACAGTATGACTACAAGTTTGTATGCCTTTCACACAATACATTAAGAGGTGCAGCAGGCGGTGCAGTTCTTCTTGCTGAGCTTCTTGCAGCTAAAGGTTACTTTGAGTAATGCGTGACAGTAATTGATGTTTTGTTGCGGACACGGCACACCGTGTCCCTGCAAAGCTAATGGATAACGGCTTTATAATTACGCATTACGCATTATAATGAAAGGGGTTGAGTGTATGAAGAACACTATTTTTACAGGTGCGGCTATTGCTATAATCACACCTATGAACGAGGACGGCTCTATTAATTTTAACGTTCTCGGAGAGATGATAGATGACCAGATTGCTAACGGTACAGATGCTATTGTAATATGCGGTACAACAGGCGAGGCTTCCACAATGTCTGATGAGGAGCATCTTGAATGTATCAGATTTGCTGTTGAAAAGACTGCAAAGAGAGTTCCTGTAATCGCAGGTACAGGCAGCAACGATACAGCATACGCTGTAAAGCTTTCAAAGGAAGCAGAGGAAGTTGGCGCAGACGGACTTCTTCTTGTTACTCCCTACTATAATAAGACAACACAGAAGGGACTTATTGCACATTTCACAGCTATTGCTGACGCAGTAAATATTCCTATTATCCTTTACAATATCCCCGGCAGAACAGGTATGAATATGGAAGTTTCCACAATCAAGGAGCTTGCTAACCATAAGAATATCGTTGCTGTCAAGGAGGCAAGCGGAAATATCAGCTATGCTGCAAAGCTTATTGCTGAATGCGGTGATGTTATTGATGTTTACAGCGGAAACGATGATATGATAGTTCCCCTTATGTCACTGGGCGCAAAGGGCGTTATTTCCGTTCTTTCACACGTTATTCCCAAGGAAACACACATGATGACTCAGTATTGTCTTGATAATAATTATGCAGAGGCTACAAAGCTCCAGATAGATTATCTTGACCTTATCAACAATCTTTTCATTGAGGTTAATCCCATTCCTGTAAAGGAAGCTATGAATATGATGGGTGTAAACGTGGGCAAGTGCAGACTTCCTCTTGTTGAAATGACTGATGAACACAAGGCTGCCCTTCGTGCTTCACTTGAAAAGCATAATCTTATAAAATAAAATCTGAAGGATGTGAAATAATGACAAATGTAGCAATATGTGGTGCAAACGGCAAAATGGGAAAAAATATTTACAATTGCATCAAGGACAGAGAAGATTGTAGAGTAGTTGCGGGTATTGACCTGTATACTGAAAAATATGCAGATTTTCCTATAGTTGACGCACCTTCAAAGCTTCCCGTAAAACCTGATGTTATAATTGATTTTTCAAATCCTGCCTGTATTGATGGACTTCTTGAATATTGCCTGTCAACAGGAACTCCAATTGTTGTAGCTTCAACAGGTTACAGCGATGAACAGATTGCTAAGATTAAGGCTGCCGCAGAGCATATTGCTGTATTTTTTACATTCAATATGTCGCTTGGTATTAATCTTCTTGTAAATCTTGCAAAGAAGGCAGCAGAAGTCCTTGGCGATCGTTTTGATATTGAAATTGTTGAAAAACATCACAACACAAAGATTGACGCTCCAAGCGGTACTGCGATTATGCTTGCCAATGCTATAAACGAAACCTTTGATAATTCAAAGCAGTACGTTTATGACCGTCATTCACGCCGTCAGAAGCGTGAAAAAAGTGAAATTGGTATGCACGCTATCAGAGGCGGTACTATCGTAGGTGAGCATGATGTGATTTTCGCAGGAAATGATGAAGTAATCACCCTGTCACATTCTGCATCCTCCAAGACAGTATTTGCAGAAGGCTCAATAAAAGCGGCTTTATTTATCAAGGATAAGCCCGCAGGTCTTTACGATATGCAGGGGCTTATATAAGGGCACCAAATAAGGCATAAGCAACACAAAAGAGATGAAAGGATTGATTTGAAATGAGCAGAATCAGAATTGGCATTGCAGGCTATGGCAACCTTGGAAAAGGCGTAGAATTGGCAGTTGCACAGAATGAGGATATGGAGCTTGTGGGCGTTTTCACAAGGCGTGACCCTGCTTCTGTATCTACAATTACAGGTGCAAAAGCATACAGCATGAACGATGCAATGAATATGAAAGACGATATAGATGTCATGATTATATGCGGCGGAAGTGCTACTGATCTTCCTGAGCAGACACCTGAGCTTGCAAAAGTATTCAATGTTATCGACAGTTTTGATACTCATGCACGAATACCTGAGCATTTTGCAAATGTTGACAAAGCTGCCAAGGAAAGCGGAAAGCTCGCATTTATCTCACTCGGCTGGGATCCCGGTCTTTTCTCTCTGAACAGACTTTATGCAGAATCAATTCTTCCTAATGGCAAGACATATACATTCTGGGGAAAGGGCGTAAGTCAGGGACATTCCGACGCTATCCGCCGTGTAGAGGGAGTAAAGCGTGGTATACAGTACACAGTGCCTATTGAGGCTGCTATGGATGCTGTAAGAAGCGGAACACAGCCTGAACTTACAACTCGTCAGAAGCATCTCCGTGAGTGCTGGGTAGTTGCCGAGGAGAGTGCTGACCTTGCTAAGATTGAGGAATCAATCAAGACGATGAAGAACTATTTTGACGAATACGACACAACTGTAAACTTTATTACAGAAGAAGAATTTGACGCAGTTCACAACAAAATGCCCCACGGTGGATTTGTTATGAGAAGCGGACTTACAGGCGAGGGAGAGAAAACTCACCAGATGATTGAGTATTCCCTCAAGCTTGAATCAAATCCTGAGTTTACTGCAAGCGTGCTTGTATGCTATGCAAGAGCTCTGGCTCGTCTTAGCGCAGAGGGTGCAACAGGCTGTAAGACAGCTTTTGATATTGCTCCTGCTTACCTTTCACCTTTAAGCGGCGAGGAACTGAGAGCTTCTCTCCTTTGATTTTATGAAAAGGGTATTGAGTATTGTATTTCTTGTTGCAGGTACCATATTAACCGTAATATGCGGATTCTATAGCCTTGGTTTTCTGTCTGCGTTTTTATTCAGTAAAAATGAGGACAGCAGTATAGGTATTATAGGTGGTGCTGACGGTCCTACAGCAATATTTGTAGGTTCTCGTATTGCTTTGTCTCCTCTAATAGCTATTATCGGTACTGCTGTTGGAGTTGCAGTTATTGTATTTTCCGTAATTGCAATAAGAAAAAATAAATCAAAGAAATAAAAAGAATAATCACATCTTTTCAGCCCATAATAATGGCGAAAGGATGTGATTTTTTTATGGTTGAACAGGATACTATAAAGCTGCTCCGTGAATGTGATGCAGGCATTAAAATGGGAATTTCCGCCCTTGACGAGGTAACGGAATACGCACACAGCACGGATATGCGGAAATATCTTCGTGAAAGTACAGAGGAAAACGAAGCACTGAAAAACGATTTACAGAAGGTACTTGCAGATTACAACGACAACGGAAAAGAGCCGAATCCCATTGCATCGGGAATGTCGTGGATTAAGACAAATGTGAAGCTGAAAATGAACGAATCTGACGCCACAATTGCGGAGCTTATGACTGACGGCTGCAATATGGGAATCAAGTCTCTCAGCAGATATATGAATCAGTACAAGGCAGCAGATGAGCGTTCAAAGGATTTGGCGAAGCGGCTTATTACAGCGGAAGAAAAGCTTTCTAAGAATATGAGACAGTTTTTATAAAACTGAAATTAAAAGAGCAATATCATGAGTATTGCTCTTTTGTTTTATATTTAACCAGTACACAAAATAACTCATTTTATTTTTATTATAATTCAGATTGACTTATTATTTGCAATGTGTTATAATTTAATTGAAACCAGTACAAGCTGTCGCAGACAATTCGTTTATGCGACGGTTATTCTTGTTCGTCTATTTTGTAAAGGAGATTTGATAATATGCTTCATTTTATCTGTGAATATCCCAAGGAATGGGACGGATTCAATCAGGGACGCTGGTGCAGTACATCAGTAAATGTCCGTGATTTTATCAAGAAAAATTATACGCCTTATGATGGCGATGAAAGTTTCCTTGCTCCGCCTACTGAGTCAACAAAAAAACTGTGGGAGCAGATTATGGAACTTTCCCGCCTTGAACGTGAAAAAGGCGGAGTTCTTGATATGGATACAAATATTGTTTCCACAATTACATCCCATGATGCAGGTTATCTTAATAAAGAACTTGAACAGATTGTGGGACTTCAGACAGATAAGCCCTTTAAACGTTCCCTTCAGCCTTTCGGAGGAATCCGTATGGCACAGAATGCCTGCTCACAGTACGGATACGAGGTAAATCCTGAAATTGTCAAGATATTCACCAAATACAGAAAAACACATAATCAGGGCGTTTTTGATGCATATACTCCTGAAATGAGACTGGCAAGAAAATCAGCAATTATCACAGGACTTCCTGATGCTTATGGCAGAGGACGTATTATAGGCGATTACAGACGAGTAGCCCTCTATGGTGTTGATATACTTATTGCTGACAAGAAGGATCAGATTGATACTTCCCTTGTGCGTATGACATCTAAGAATATCCGTCTCCGTGAAGAACTTGCCGAGCAGGTTCGTGCTCTTGAAGAACTTAAAGAGCTTGGCAAAATTTACGGATTTGACATTTCACGCCCTGCCTCAAATGCAAAGGAAGCTGTACAGTGGCTTTATTTCGGCTATCTTGCCGCAGTAAAGGAGCAGAACGGCGCAGCAATGTCTCTCGGACGTACATCCACATTCCTTGATATTTATATACAGCGTGACCTTGAAAATGGCACTCTTACTGAGGAACAGGCTCAGGAACTTATTGACCATTTCATTATGAAGCTTCGTATTGTGAAATTTGCACGTACACCTGAATATAACGAGCTTTTCTCAGGTGATCCCACATGGATTACAGAATCTATCGGCGGTGTTGATGTTGACGGTCATCACCTTGTTACAAAGAACAGTTTCCGTTATCTTCATACTCTTGACAACCTCGGAACAGCTCCCGAACCGAATATGACTGTTCTCTGGTCACAGAAGCTGCCCAGAAAATTCAAAGAATACTGCGCTAAAATGTCAATCAGAACATCTTCTATTCAGTACGAGAATGATGACATGATGCGTGTACTTCACGGCGATGATTATGCAATTGCCTGCTGTGTATCATCTATGAGAGTCGGTAAGGAGATGCAGTTCTTCGGTGCAAGAGCAAATCTGGCAAAATGTTTGCTTTACGCTATAAACGGCGGTGTAGATGAGCGTATGAAGGTTCAGGTCGGTCCTAAATTCCGTGCAGTTGAAGGGGATTATCTCGACTTTGACGATGTATGGGACAAGTATGAAGCTATGATGGAGTGGCTTGCAGGACTTTATGTTAATACTCTTAACGTAATTCATTATATGCACGATAAATATTGTTATGAAAAGCTCCAGATGGCACTTCATGACAGAGATGTAAAGCGTTATTTTGCTACAGGAATTGCTGGTCTTTCAGTTGTTGCGGATTCACTTTCCGCTATAAAGTATGCTAAGGTAAAAGTTATACGTGACGAGAACGGCATTGTTACAGATTATGAGGTAGAGGGAGATTTCCCGAAATACGGCAATAATGACGACCGTGTAGATGATATTGCAGTAACAGTTGTACGTAAATTCATGGATTGCGTAAGAAAGCACCACACATATCGTGACGGTGTGCCTACTATGTCAATTCTGACTATTACATCCAACGTTGTATACGGTAAAAAGACAGGCAATACTCCTGACGGCAGAAAAATGGGAGTACCTCTTGCACCCGGAGCAAATCCTATGCATGGCAGAGATACACATGGCGCATCTGCTTCACTTGCGTCTGTATCAAAGCTTCCTTTCCGTCATGCACAGGACGGCATATCAAACACATTTTCTATTATTCCTGATGCACTGGGCAAGGATATGCAGATATTTGTTGGCGATATTGACCTTGACAAGCTCAGAAACGAGGAATAACTGATGATTCCGAAGAACCCACAGGAGCTTGCAGAGCTTATAGATTCATTAATGTCAGAGGGCAGTGGTCATGTCAATGTTGTGGTAAATGACGAAGAAGATATGACTGTAAATATAATAAACAGCAAGGAATATCGCGGAGAAGGCGCTTGCTGTCAGCCTACTGAAAATGCAATTGACGACGAGGAGGATTAATTATGGAAAATCAGAATCAGATTGATAATCTTATAGGATTACTTGACGGATATGTAGAAAAAGGCGGACATCATCTTAACGTTAATGTCTTTACAAAAGAAACACTTCTTGACGCTCAGGCACACCCTGAAAAATATCCTCAGCTTACGGTGAGAGTATCTGGATATGCTGTAAACTTTGTAAAGCTTACTAAAGAGCAGCAGGACGACATTATTTCACGTACATTTCATAACACTCTTTAAAAAAATCAGCTGCCGAAAGGCAGCTGATTTTTTTAAACTTATTTAGTGATTAGATGTTTTTAGTAGGTTCATAACACCATTTATAGTAATTGTTATTTTTAAAAACT
>JAFXAJ010000008.1 GCA_017517145.1 Ruminococcus sp. | reverse complement strand
TTATTATTTTGGTAAATATTTGTGCAATTATACTGTATATCAACATACTATAATGTTTGATGCTACTAAATTAGGTATAACTATATAATTTTTTTGTGGTAAAATGTAAAAAACAATTTTAGCTATTGACTTTTTTTTGATGTAGTGATATAATTAAATTAATATTGTGATAAGTATAGCTTGTTATATCTATATCATTTTGCAAGCAGGTATTACGTTATCTATTTATATTATATGTTTTAAGGAGTAAGGCTGTGATTTTTAATTCATTCATAAATAAAGTCTGGCTTTCATCACCAACTATGCATGGTGAAGAATTGAAGTATGTTCAGGAAGCTTACAATACCAACTGGATGTCAACAGTAGGTGAGAATATTAATACGATAGAAGCTCTTATTGCTGACTACGTCGGCTGCAATTACGCTGTTGCTCTTTCTGCCGGTACTGCCTCACTTCATCTCTGTGCAAAACTTGCAGGTGAAAAGCTCTACGGTATACCGAAGGCAGGGACAGGCGCTCTCAGCGGACGCAGGGTTTTTTGTTCAGATGTAACATTCAGCGCAACTGTTAACCCTATGGTTTATGAAGGTGCAGAGATTGTTTTCATCGACAGCGAATATGATACCTGGAACATGGATCCTGTTGCTCTTGAAAAAGCTTTTGAGATTTATCCTGATACCCGTCTTGTAGTTCTCGTTAATCTTTACGGCGTACCCGGTAAAATTGATGAAATCAAGGCAATCTGCAAGAAGCATAACGCACTTCTTATTGAAGACGCTGCTGAATCCCTCGGTGCAACTTATAAAGGTGTTCAGACAGGCTGCTTCGGTGACTACAATGCTATTTCTTTTAATGGAAACAAAATTATCACAGGTTCTTCCGGCGGTATGTTCCTTACAAATTCAAAGGAAGATGCTGAAAAAGTGAGAAAATGGTCTACTCAGAGCCGTGAGAATGCTCCATGGTATCAGCATGAAGAAGTTGGATACAATTACAGAATGTCCAATGTAATTGCCGGTATTGTTCGTGGACAGATACCATACCTTAACGAGCATATTGCTCAGAAAAAGGCTATATATGAAAGATACAAGGAAGGTTTCAAGGGACTGCCGGTAAGCATGAATCCCTTTGATTCCGCAAACAGCGAGCCGAATTACTGGCTTAGCTGCCTGATCATTGATAAAGATGCAATGTGCAGACAGGTAAGAAGCAGCTCCGATGCACTTTACATAAGTGAAGCGGGAAAGAGCTGTCCTACTGAAATACTCAATGTTCTTGCTGAACATAACGCAGAAGGTCGTCCAATTTGGAAGCCTATGCACTCACAGCCGATTTACAGAATGAACGATTTCATTACTGTATCAGGCAGCGGCAGAGGCAGAACCAATGCCTACATCGCAGGAGACTTTTCTGATGCCGCAACCGATATTTTCACAAGAGGCTTATGCCTCCCCAGTGACAACAAAATGACGGCTGACGAACAGGATGCGATTATTGAGATGATTAGGAGTTGTTTTGAGTGAAAAAAATTCTTAAATTATTAGGCTGGTTTACCGGCTTACTTGCGGTTATAAGCGTTATCATAAGCCTGCTTGAACGTGTCGAGACAGGCTTTGCAGGTCATAAGCAGAATTTTTATGAGAAATATGTCAAGCGTCCCATTGACATATTTATTTCTGCCGGAGCACTTTTTGTACTCAGTCCTGTAATGCTTATTACCGCTATTCTTGTAAGGATGAAAATCGGCTCTCCTGTTCTTTTTACTCAGGACAGACCCGGACTTAACGAGAAAATCTTTAAGCTTTATAAATTCAGAACCATGACAGATGAAAAGGATGCCGACGGCTTCCTTCTTCCCGATGAAAAAAGACTTACAAAGTTCGGAAAGCTTCTCCGCTCTACGTCAATCGACGAGCTCCCTGAGCTTCTGAATATCCTTAAAGGCGATATGAGTATTGTAGGTCCAAGACCTCTGCTTGTAAAATATCTTCCCTACTACCGTGATAAGGAAAGAATGCGCCACAGCGTCCGTCCCGGTCTGACAGGACTTGCCCAGATTAACGGCAGAAACCATGTTATGTGGGACGACAGACTTGCATACGACATTAAATATGTTGAGAATATGTCTCTTTGCAATGACCTTGATATATGCGTAAAGACTGCTTTCAAGGTTATTAAAAGAGCTGATGTTGCTGAAAAGCGCATTATTTCCCTTGATGAAGCAAGAATGAACGAGAGCGAGGTTAATGTATGAAATTTTCCCCCGAAATAACAGCTAAGCCAACCAAAGGATTTGCAGAAGGCGTTGCAGAACGCAGAAAAGCAGGAAAAGAAATTTATTCTTTCGGTTTGGGTGAACCTGATTTTAAAACTCCCGATTATGTAATTGAGGCTATGATGGAGGCTATTGAGAAAGGTAAAATCCACTACAGCGACGCACAGGGTATTATCGAGCTCAGAACCTGTATAGCGAAAAGTGCTACAAATGAGTATGGAGTAAAATACGAGCCGAATGAAATAGCAGTTACTCCCGGAATAAAAAGTGCCGCTTATTCATCTCTTGCTGCAATTCTTGAGCCCGGTGACAAGGTCGCTCTTTGTACGCCTTGTTATGTAGCATATCCCGCTATGATAAAGTGCGCCGAGCCTGATGCTGAGATTATCACTATTGACCTTAACAAGGATTATTCATTTAATATGGAACGTCTTGAGGAGGTTGTGACTTCGGGTGTCAAGTGCCTTATTGTCAACAGCCCTAACAATCCTACAGGCGCTATGTTCACAAGAGAAGAAGTTGAGCGCATTGTTGACGTATGCGCTGAGCACGGCGTATATATCCTCTCAGATGAGGTTTATGATAAAATCGTATTCCACGGCGAAAAACACGTAAGCTTTGCTGAGTATGAGAAAATAAAGGATCACCTTATTATTGCCAACGGATTCAGCAAATCCCATGCCATGACAGGCTGGAGACTGGGTTATGCCATTGCCCCTGCTGATATATGCAAAAAAATCGCAATGCTCCAGTTCAACACAAATACAAATGTTGCCACTTTTATACAGTGGGCAGGATGCAGTATCTTCGAGCACGAATGGGATCACATTGCGGAATATACCAAGATTCTTGAAGAAAGAATGGCTTATTTCCACGAGAAAATCAACGCTATTCCGAAACTGTCGGGAATTCTCCCCAAAGGCGGTTTCTTCTATTGTGTAAATATCGAGGAAACAGGCATGACTTCAAACGATTTCTGCGCTGAACTTGTAAAGCAGACAGGTATTGCCACCACTCCCGGAATTGCTTTTGGCAAGGAATGGGACGGTTATGTTCGCTTCTCACTTGCCGTACCTCTGGAGCGTATTGAAAACGGCATTGCTCTCATTGAGGAGTTCATGAAAAATAATTTCTGATTGGTGTAATATGAGTATAAAAATTCTTACAACAAGAAGTCTCCTTCAGGGGGATGTCAACTATATAAAAGAAGGGCTTTCACGTATCGTAGGGGATTCCTTCGAGATTATCAATCCCGAAACATACGACGAGGAAGGAATTTTAAAGCTTGCTCCTCAGGCGGATGTTCTTCTCGGACCTTTCGTGACTGAAAAGATACTTGAAAATTCCCCGAATCTGCGTCTTATACAGGTTCCGTGGACAGGCATGGATACGTTCAATTTCAGTGCCATGAAGAACAGTGATGTTCCCGTGTGCAATTCCCACTCCAATGCAATTGTTGTTGCTGAAATAGGCTTCGGAATTGTTATGGATCTGCTGAAAAAGATTTCATATCACGACAGAAAGATGCGTATGGGCAACTGGAATCGTGACCAGCAGCCCCTTGACCTGAAATCAAAGATGCTTTCACAGCAGAAGGTGTGTATCTTCGGCTATGGTAATATCGGATCAAAACTGGGCAGAATGTTCAGCAGCTTCGGTGCGGAGGTTATCGCCGTTACTGCGGATACATCAACTGTTGCTGATGTGAAGTGCTACAGTCCCGAAAATGCAGCGGAAGCCCTTGCGGTTTCCGATGTTGTTGTTATAACAGTTCCCCTCACAGAGGGCACTAAGGATATGGTAAACAGCGAGTTTATCGCATCTATGAAGGACGGCAGCTATCTTGTTACCCTTTCAAGAGCTGCTGTTGTAAATGAGGACGCTCTTTATGAGGCTCTTATATCCGGAAAAATTGCAGGCTACGGCAGCGATGTATGGTGGAGAGCGCCCAAAAGAGGCGAATCTGAATCGAAAGTATCAGACAAGTACGACTTTGAGAAACTGGACCAGGTGGTTCTTTCACCCCACCGTGCAGGCTTCAGCGAAAATTCATTGCCTCATCTTGACGATGTTATCGTTAATCTGGCGAAATTCATAAAGGGAGAACCCCTTATTAATATAGTAAATGTCAAAGAGGAATATTGATATGTCAAATGCTAATAATATGCTTATTTTAAGTGCAGGCACAAGAAATAAGATAGTTCGTTATTTCAAAGAGACTTTTTCAACAGGAAAAGTCATCACTACGGATATGAGCAGCATTGCTCCTGCTATATATGAAGCTGACGGTCACTATCTCGTGCCCAGAATTACAGATGAAGGATATATTGACATTATCCTTGATATATGCAAAAAGGAGAATATTAAGGGAGTTCTTTCACTTATTGACCCTGAGCTTTCTCTCCTTGCCGCAAATAAGGATAAATTTGACGCTCTCGGCGTTACAATCGTAGGTTCTGACTATAGTCTCTGCGAGAGAAGTCTTGATAAATACGAAATGTACAAGTGGCTTGTGGAAAACGGCTATAAATGTGCCGCATCATACATGGACAAGGAGCAGTTCTTTGCTGACCTTGAAAATGGCAAAATAAGCTATCCCGTATTCGTAAAGCCTGCAAGAGGAAGCGCAAGTATTGCAATATCCAAGGCTGAGGACAGAGAGAATGTCGAGCTTCTCTGCAAGAAATCCGATGATATGATGATTCAGGAATTCCTCAACGGACAGGAAATCGGCGCAGATGTCTATATCGACATGATAAGCGGCGAGGTTGTTTCTATATTTACAAAGAAAAAGCTTGTGATGAGAGCAGGGGAAACTGATAAGGCTGTTTCCTTTAAGGATGAAAAACTCTTTGCGCTTATTGAAGAATTCGCTCTGAAAAGCGGCTACAGAGGTCAGATTGATATTGACATATTTGATATAAACGGCGAATATTACATATCCGAGGTAAATCCCCGATTCGGCGGCGGTTATCCTCATGCCTACGAGTGCGGCTGCAATCACATGGCTCTCATTGAGAATAATCTCAACGGTATCGCAAACAAGAAGAATATCGGCTGCTATGACGAAAACGTTTATATGATGAAATATAACGAAGTCATGATCAGAAAAGGAGATTAATTTTGTTTATAAAAAGAGTATGGCATTCATTCAGATTGATGACTATTGTTTCAGGTGTAAAAAGAGCTGAATATATGAGGAAAAAGAAGCTTTTCGGCAGTATAGGCAGCAATGTTATGATACAGTCACGAAAAGTTCCCCTTTACTCTGAGAGAATTTATTTCGGAAACAATGTGCGCACAGCTTCAAATGTAACTTTTGTGACCCACGATGTTGTCCATAATATGCTGAATAATCTTCCCGAAAAGGAACGCAGCGGCGTTGTATTCAAAGAGAAGATAGGCGATATAAAAATCGGCAATAACGTGTTTATCGGCGCAAATACGGTAATTCTCTACGATGTCGAAATCGGAAATAACGTAGTTATCGGCGCAGGCAGCGTTGTTACAAAGAGTATCCCCGATAACAGCGTGTGTGCAGGTGTGCCATGCAGAAAAATTTCCGACTTTGATACATTTCTCAAGAAAAGAATGCATCAGGATGGTGAAAAATGATTAATAATCTTTCTGTTCAGGGAGAGCAGCATTTCGATGAATATATTATGGTTGCTCCCGGCAGCGATTACGGCAGAGCTATGTGGAGCGATATAGGCTGTCTTGAAAACGCTCAGCTCCTCGACAGTGCTATGGATTCCGAAAATAAGCTGCTCCGTGCAGCCCATCATGCTCATTTCAGCTTCGGCGTAAACAGAAGAATACAGCTTCCATTTCAGAATATGTGGAAGAAATATTATTCCCTTGAAAAGGTTTGTATTCGGCCTGAGCGCAGATATTGTATAATATTTACTGATATAAGCGCAGGCAGAACAGATGCTGAATATCTGAAAAATCTGTCCGCAAAGCCAAATGTTTCCCTCGTTATGATTCTTGTTAATACAATGGCAAGAATGGAGGGTATCCTCCGCAGCCGTTTCCCTTACTTTGACAAGGTGTTCACCTTTGATAATAAGGACGCTGAAAAATACGGGTTTATCCACCACGGACAGAATTATTCCGTAACTTCGTGCAAGAGAGGATGCAGTGTAAAATTCGACGCATTTTTTGTAGGTGTCGCAAAGGAAAGACTTAAAACACTTACTGCTATATATGCACATATAAAAAGAAACGGCGGTTCTGCGGCATTCTTTATTTCCGGCGTGAAGAAAAATCTGGTGAAAAACAACGGAATCCGCTATAATCACTGGGTTGAGTATAAGGATGTTCTGAAATATATAGCTCATTCAAACTGTATCGTTGAAGTTGTGGACGACAATCAGGAGGGTATGACACTCCGTGCTATGGAAGCTATCTGCTACAATAAGCGCCTGCTCACCAATAACAAGGCAGTTGAAAATTCTCCCTTCTACAAAAGCGGTTTTATAAAGGTTTTCAGCTCTGTGAAGGATATTGATATGGATTTTGTAAAAGACCGTTCACCTGTGGATTACCACTATAATAACGAGTTTTCACCGATTCATTTCATTGAGCATATCAATCAGGAATTTTTATCTGGAGAAAAAATATGAATGATAATAAAGTAACAAATAAGGACGTTCTCGTCCTTATGTCCTGCTATAACGGCGAAAAATATCTTCCTCAGCAGCTTGAAAGCCTTAAAGCTCAGGAGGATGTGAATATGTCCTGTATTATCAGGGACGACGGTTCTTCCGACGGTACTGTTGAATATCTGACAGAATACTGTAAGGAAAATAAAGAATTTTCCCTTATTACAGGAGAAAATACAGGAGTAATCAGAAGCTTTAATCTTCTCCTTGAGGAGGCTCTTAAAACCGATTGCAAATGGTTTGCTTTTTCCGATCAGGACGATGTATGGCTGCCAAATAAGCTTAAAAGAGCTGTGGAGCTTCTTTCTGAAAGAGAAACTTCTGAGAAAAAGCCTCTTGTTTATTGCAGCAATCTGGAGCTTGTTGACGCTGATCTTAACCATATCGGCTATATGCGTCAGCCGGGACTTAAATTTGATAAATATACTTCTGTTGTGCAGAACTGTGCTACAGGCTGTACTATAGTATTCAACAGAAGCGCCCTTGAAAAGTATATGGAGGGCATTGACGCAGATATGGAAATGCACGACTACTGGATGTTCCTTATCGGCGTATTCTTTGGCCGTGTGGTATACGACAATAAAGCAGGTATTCTCTACCGTCAGCATGGAAATAATGTTATCGGTGCTAAAAATCAGAATATCAGCGGATTTGTCAATAATATGAGCAAAACAGGAAACCACGAGCGTATGTTCAAGGATTTTCTTAAAATATACGGCAGCAGTCTGTCAGGGGACGATATTTCAATTATCGAGGGTATTGCCCTTGCAAATAAAAATATTATTTGCAGACTTCGTGCACTTTTTGACATGAGATACCACGGATACTCAACAAAGAGAACTCTCAATTTCAAGCTGAGAGCGCTGTTGGGTAAGATTTATTGACAAATGAGGTGAATCAATGGGATTTGTAAAAAAACAGCTGGAATTGTTTATCGGAAGAAAAACATGGAGAAAGCGTAATCCCAGAAATTATACAAGAATCGTCCAGATGTTTGACCTTGACCGTGCAGAGGTAGGGGATTATACCTACGGAAGCCTTTATGTGCTTACGGACGGTGGAAATACAAAGCTTAAAATCGGGCGGTTCTGCTCAATCGGGCCGAAGGTGTCCTTTATACTTGCATCAGACCATCCTGTGCATAATCTGTCAACATATCCCTTTAAGAATAAATTCATGGGCGGACAGAAAGAGGCTCTCTCAAAGGGAGATATTGTAGTCGGAGATGATGTGTGGATAGGTCATCAGGCTACAGTTCTTTCAGGCGTAAAAATTGGTCAGGGTGCTGTAATTGCCGCAGGTGCTGTTGTTACAAAGGATATTCCTCCTTATGCCATAGCAGCAGGTATTCCTGCTAAAGTTGTAAGCTACAGATTCAGCGAAGAAAAGCGCAATATCCTCAGCCGTATCGACTATTCACGCATGAATGCCGATTATTGCAGAGAAAATATTGATTTGCTCTATACGGACATAAGCTCCGATGAGGTGAGCTGTGAAATGCTGGAGGAAAAATACGCATCCCTGCTTAAATAATAAGGGGAAAAGGAGTATATCTACAATGACAAATGCAGAAGCTGTCAGCAGCTATTGTAAAAAACTCAATAGTATTATGAAAAAAGCAGCTGCCGGCGGAAATTACAACAAGGCGTTGTCGGCTGCTTCGTCAATATTTTCTATAGAATATTTCTGGAATCAGAAATACGTTGACAAGGATGCTGAAAAATGTCTCGTTGACACTGCTGAATATATGAAAAAAGAGCTGAAGCTCAATGGCAGAAATAACGGTCAGAGATATATAATGTTCTACGATTCCTTCGGACTTGACCTAAGAGGACTGGCGGCAATTTACCTCAGAGCGCTTCTTGAGGATGAACGTACCGTTGTTTATGTTACAACAGCAGAGGCGGTAAACAGACAGTCTGTTCTGAAAAAAATGCTCACTGAGGCAGGTGCGGTTATTGAGTATGTGGATATGAGGGGCGATTATATGGACTGCATCCGCCGCTTATATGAAATCTACCGCAAGTATACTCCTGAAATAGCCTTTGAGTATAATCAGCCGTGGGATGTGGCAGGAATGGTCTGCTTCATGCTATTTGAGAATACCGTAAGATACAAGATAAACCTTACAGACCACGCTTTCTGGGGCGGAGTGAATTCCTTTGACTATTGTCTGGAATTCCGTGATTACGGCGCTTCGGTGTCCAATCTTTTCAGGGGAATTCCTGCGGAAAAGATTATAAAGCTGCCCTTTTACCCTTATATAAACGAAAATATTCCCTTTGCATGTCTGCCCTTTGATGAGGGTAAAAGATTTATTTTTACAGGCGGAAGTCTGTATAAGACTATCGGTGACGGGAATATATACTATAAAATCGTAACTGAGCTGCTGGAAAAATTCCCTGATTTGCTGTTTCTCTATGCAGGAAGCGGTGATGAATCGGGTATCAGACAGCTTCAGGAAAAATTCGGTGACAGAATCTACCACATCAAGGAGCGTCCCGACTTTTTCCGTGTAATTGAACGCTGCACCATATATCTCAATTCGTATCCAATAATCGGCGGATTGATGACGCAGTATGCGGCAGCGGCAGGAAGAATCCCCCTTACTATCAACCATGAAGGGCGAGCAGAGGGCTTCCTCCTTGACGGAGATGACGAAGTACCGATTTATAACAGTGAAAGAGAACTTCTCGATGAAGCAGAAAAGCTTCTCTCCGATGAAAATTATCTGGCTGAAAGAAATAAAAAGGTAAGTCAGCTTGTAATCAGTCCCGAACAGTTCCGCAGTGAACTGAAAGAGATTATGACAAATCATAAATCAGGTTATCCCGCAAATATAAAGCAGGTTGAAACTGAGGCTATAAAAAAGGAACATGAATACGCTTTCAAGCCGTTGTATATTCCTCAGTCAATAGCAAGGCCTGCTCATAAATCGCTCGCTGTACATTTCCCGTTTCTGTTCATTAAGCACGGATTCGGCAAGGTCAGCAGTACCTTAAAGAGAAAATTCGGAAAATAAACAGCGTTAAGGAGTAAGATAATGCAGGTTATAAAATATGTTTTTCAGCCTCATGGAGATGAAAGAGGACAGTTGGTAGCTCTTGAGGAATTCAAGGA
The DNA here is from genome assembly GCA_017517145.1 of Ruminococcus sp. Lineage (GTDB taxonomy): Bacteria > Bacillota > Clostridia > Oscillospirales > Ruminococcaceae > Ruminococcus. Next base: position 34,396 of record JAFXAJ010000008.1, on the reverse strand, counting down.
TATTCCCTTTAAAATTAAAAGAGTATACTATATGTACGATACAGCTGAGGGTGTTACAAGAGGTTTCCATGCACATAAATCGCTGCAGCAGATACTTATCTGTATTCACGGCAGCTGCAAAATCAGACTTGACAATGGAAAAGAGAAAAAAATCATTCCCCTTGAAAAGCCCTATGAAGGATTGTATGTAACAAATTCAATGTGGAGAGAGATGTTTGATTTTTCTCCCGATGCCGTACTTATGGTTCTGGCTTCAGAGCTTTATGACGAGTCTGATTATATCAGAGATTACGATGAATTTCTGGAGTATGTGAAAAACTGCGGTGATACAACAGTTGTGGAAGGAGTATAATTGAATGAACGTACCATTTGTAAGTTTCAGACCTATGGAAAAGGAGCTGAACAGCGAATTAAGAGCAGCATTTGACAGAGTTTTCGACGCAAGCTGGTATATAGAAGGCAAAGAGGACGAGGCGTTTGAGAAGGCTTTTGCAGAGTACTGCAATACGGATTACTGTATCGGTGTAGGAAACGGTCTTGATGCGCTGATGCTTGCTCTCAAGGCTCTCGGAATAGGCGCAGGGGATGAGGTTATCGTTCCTTCAAATACCTACATTGCAACAGCTCTTGCGGTAACTTATGTGGGAGCAACTCCTGTTTTTGTTGAACCCGATATACGTACTTATAATATAGACCCCGCTAAGATAGAGGAGAAGATTACTGATAAGACAAAGGCTATAATGCCTGTACATCTGTACGGACAGCCCTGTGATATGGACCCCATTATGGCAATTGCAAAGAAGTATAATCTCTATGTGGTGGAGGACTGCGCTCAGGCTCACGGAGCACTTTACAACGGCAAAGTAATCGGCAGCTTCGGTGACGCAGCAGGTTTCAGCTTCTACCCCGGAAAGAATCTCGGCGCTCTTGGCGACGCAGGTGCAGCCGTTACAAATAATAAAGAAATTGCTGATAAAATCAGAGCTTTAGGAAATTATGGCTCAGATTATAAGTATCATCATATATATCAGGGAAATAATTCCCGTCTTGACGAGCTGCAGGCAGCATTCCTTTCAGCAAAGCTTCCCCTGCTCAATAAAATGAACGAGGAAAGACGCAGAATAGCAGACTGCTACCTCAGCAATATAAAGAATCTTGAACTGGCACTTCCCTTTGTGCCTGACTACGCAGTTCCTGTATGGCATGTCTTTGCTGTCAGAACAAATAAGAGAGACGAGCTTGCTGCATATCTTGCAGAAAAAGGAATCTCAACAAACAAGCACTATCCTATTCCGATTCATCTTCAGGATTGCTATAAGGATCTGGGAATTACTCAGGGTATGCTTCCCATTGCAGAGGAAATCAGCGCAACTCAGCTCAGCCTGCCCATGTTCTATGGCATGACAGATGAGCAGATAGAATATGTAATAGATTGTTTGAACAAATTCTGATGGAGGGTAATTATGTCAAATAAAGAAAAATATAATTCAATTTTTATGTCGGTATTCTCAGTAGATGAGTCCGCACTTAACGAGGAATTCACATTTGCAGCTGTTGAGGCATGGGATTCTCTTACACATCTCACACTTGTTTCAGAGCTGGAGGATGGCTTTGATGTTATTCTTGATACCGAGGATATTCTTCATTTCGGCGGATACTGCAACGGTATGAAGATTCTTGAAAAGAACGGCGTAAGCTTTGAGGAATAATCATGGGTATGCTTGATGGAAAGGCTGCCGTAATTACGGGAGCTGCAAGAGGTATCGGACGCAGTATAGCCGAGTTATTCGCTAAGGAAGGCGCAATGGTTGCTGTCAATGATGTTGTGGAAGGCAGCGCTGAATGGATTTCCGAAAGCGAGTACAAGGACAGGCTTTTTCCGTTTTATTTCGATATTACCGACAGTGCTGCGGTAAAAAAGGGTGTAATGGAGATAAAAAAGCAGTTCGGTAAAATCGACATACTCGTAAATAACGCAGGAGTTGAGTTCAATGAGCTTATCGGTATGATTTCTCCTGCAAACATGGAAAAGATGTTCCGTGTAAACGTTTACGGCACAATCGAAATGCTTCAGTCCATTAGCCGTATTATGGCACGCAATGAAAACGGCGGAAGCATCATAAATATTTCTTCTATGGTAGGTATTCACGGCAATCCCGGACAGTTAGTGTATTCCGCAACAAAGGGCGCTGTAATAGCTATCACAAAATCAGCAGCCAAGGAGCTTGCACCTAAGAAAATCAGAGTAAATTCCATTGCTCCCGGTCTTACACAGACAGAAATGATGGATCAGGCTGATTTATCCAAGCTTCAGGGACGCATTAACAACATTTCCATGGGAAGAATTGCAGTTCCTTCGGATATAGCAGGAGGCTGTCTCCTTCTTGCCTGTGATTATGCGTCTTATATTTCGGGACAGGTTCTTCCCGTTGACGGCTGTACAATTATGTAATTCAGAGGTATATAATAATGTTTCTTAATCTTGATAAGAGAAAATCCGGAGATATTATAGCTTACGATTCAACCGACAGTTCCCTCAGTGTTGCTCAGCTTATGGCAGAGCAGGAGAAACTGGCGGCAATTCTGGAAAAGCGTTCTGTGGTATTTGCGCTGTGCAATAATACAATAGGTGCAATGAATGCTTATCTTAACACAGTAATACTGGACTCTGTTCCCGTGATGCTCAGTTCAAAAGCCGACAAGGAGCTGCTTTGCAATCTCTACGAGGTGTACACTCCTGCTTATGTGTGGATGCCTGCCGATGACGAGCAGTTTTTCAGCGGCGGAGAATGTGTATACGAGGCTTTTGGCTATAAGCTGATAAAAACTGAAAATGAGCGCTATGATATAGCGCCTCAGCTTCAGCTTCTTATGACAACTTCGGGTTCTACAGGAAGTCCCAAGCTTGTACGCTACAAGAACGGAAATCTTGAAGCTAATGCAAAAAATGTGGCAAAGGCTTTCGGCTGGACAGCAGAGGAGCGTCCTCTCTGTGACCTTGCCATGAATTATACTATGGGGCTCAATGTGGTGAATACTCATATATACGCAGGTGCGACAGTATATCTCACAAACGAGAATATTATGGCTGCACCTTACTGGGATTTCATCAAGAGATATAAGCTTACAAATCTTACAGCAGTTCCCTTTGGTTACGAGCTTATGTTAAAGCTCAGATTCACAAGAATGGATCTGCCTCATCTCACAACTCTTTCACAGGGCGGCGGAAAGCTTACAGACAAGACTTTCCGTACACTTGCAGAATTTGCACAGCAGTCGGGAAAGCGTTTTATTGCCACATTCGGCACTACGGAGACATCTGCACGTATGACGCTTCTTGACCCGGAAACTGCCCTTGAAAAAATCGGCAGTATCGGAAAGGCAATTCCCGAAGGCGAACTGATGCTCATGGACGATGACGGAAATATCATCGCAGAAGCTGATACAGAAGGAGAGCTTGTTTATTCAGGCCCTAACGTTACTATGGGATATGCCGTGTGCAGAGAGGATCTCGTTAAAGGCGATGAATTCTGCGGCACATATCACACAGGCGATATTGCAAAGCGTGACGAGGACGGCTGTTACTATATCACAGGCAGAAAGTCACGTTTTCTGAAGATGCTGGGCTACAGAGTAAGTCTTGACCAGACAGAAAGACTTGTAAAGGACGGCTTCGGAATTGAGGCAGCCTGCACAGGTACAGACGATAATCTCAATATCTATATCACCAATGAGAGCCTTAAAGATGAGGTTATAAAGTATGTCTGCGAGAAAACAGGCTTCTATAAGACTCTTTTCAAGGTCAATGTAATAGATGAAATTCCTAAGAATGAAACTGGAAAAATAATGTATAAAAATCTGGTATAAAAGGGTGGAGAGAAAGCAAGATGCAATCAAAAGGTAGAACCAAGCTCTTTATAGAAAATTTTCTGGTGTATGGCGTAGGAAGCATGATGAGCAAGCTTATACCGCTTATTATGCTGCCGATTATTGCAGATTTGTACCCCAGCTCCCTTTATCTCGGACTTAATGACCTTTCGCAGAATTTCATATCATTTGCGGCAGCATTGGCTGTATGCGGTATGTATGACGCTATGTTCCGTCTTTTCTTTGACAACAAGGATGAAGTCTGGCAGAAAAAGGTGTGTTCAACGGCATTTACTTTTGTATCTGTAATGTCGGTGGTGATGTCGGTTGTACTGTTTATTTTCCGCCGTCCCATAGCAAGCTGGTATTTCGATGATGTCAAGTATGAGGGGCTTGTGGTACTGACTATTATAGGATTTCTTGTCAATTCCACGAATCAGATTATTTCAGCTCCCACACGAATCCAGAACAAGAGAATGATATTTCTTATAACGAATACCCTTTCGCCCTTTATATCATATCTTGTGGCGATACCTCTTGTTCTTCAGGGACATTATGTAATAGCAATGCCGGTGGCAACGATTATGGCATTTCTCACAGTGGAAACAGCATTCTTTGTGATGAACAGAAAATTCTTCAATCCGAAGAATTTTGACAAATCCGTACTGAAATCACTTTTTGCCGTAGGACTGCCGCTGCTTCCGAACTTTATTATCTACTGGATATACAATTCCTCTGCAAATATCATAATTTCCAAAATGATGGGAACTGAATTTACAGGAATATACGGCGTAGGCGCAAGAATAGGCCATGTCAGCAACCTGATATATACCGCTTTTGCCAGCGGATGGCTCTATTTTGCTTACTCAACTATGAATGACGATGATCAGGTTCAGATGAAATCGAACATTTTTGAATATATGGGAGCAATTTCCTTTGCGGCAACATCAGCTCTTATGAGTGTTTCCTATCTGGGAATTGACCTTTTATTCTCTGATGTATATATTGATTGTCATATTATAGCGCCTTATCTGTTCCTTGCACCGCTTCTTCTGATGCTCTATCAGATTATAGCAAATCAGTTTACAATAGTAAAAAAGACATATATGAATCTGCTGTCGCTGCTTATCGGTGCAGTTGTGTACATTGTGCTGAGTCTTGTGCTGATAAAGAAAATCGGCATGGAGGGTGCAGCTATCGCAACAGTAGCAGGTTACATGGTGTCAATAATCATGTGTCTGTTCTGGCTGAGAAGAATGAAGCTTATTGTCATCAACAAGAAAGTTTACGTCAATGCAGCTGTTATCATAGGATATTTCCTTGTGTGGAGACTGCTGCTGCACGAAAATATAGTTCTTTCAGCTGTAAGCGGAATTGCAGTTATGGGAATATATGTTCTGCTTTATAAGAATATGATTATGGATATACTGAAAAAGAGGAGGAAGAAGTAAACATGGTATACGACAAGGTTATAGTCGGTCACACGGTAAAGCTTCGTTCTGTTGAGGAAGCGGACGCTCAGGCTACCTATGATATGCGTATGGATTCCGAAAAGGTAAAATATATGCATAAGGTAAGCGGTACTGTGGAAGATCAGCTTAACTATATAAAAAATCAGCGCAAAAAGGAAAATGATTATCTTTTTGTTGTTACCGACATGAACGATAAAATCATCGGCATGAGAGGTATATATGACGTTAAGGAGAAATCGGCTGAAAGCGGCAGAACAATCGGCTACGGCGATGCATTCCAGAATATGGAAGCTCTCCTTCTGGGCATAGATTTTGCCTTCGATGTGCTGGGTGTTGAAACAGTTTATATGGATGCAGCCGCTGATAATTCCTCCGTAAGAGGTATTCAGCAGCAGATAGGCGCAGTTGAATACGAGAGAAAATTCCTTGAGAATCTGGGCTATGAATATGTATTCTCCTCCCTGTCAAAGGCAGATTATACTGTATGCAGAGAGAAGATAATGAAGCTTATTATCCGCCATGCTCAGAAAAGAGGCGGCGGAGTCAAGTAATGAAGATAAGACTGAAACTTCCTCATTCTCAGGATTTGCTGCTTGTTATTTTTCTCATAATGCCTGTTCTTAAAGGCTTATTTATCTCAAAAATCCCCGGCGGCTCATTACTGTTAAGCTTTGGAATTGTCGGACTTATTGCCTTTTCCATGATAAAGAAAAAGAACTTTTTCATGAAATATATTGACGTATTTATAGTATATTCCATTGTTGCGGTGCTGTTCATATACCAGTTCGCCACGAATCCCTCGGTGCGGATATGGATAATGCGTGACTACGGCGTCCGGCACATGTTTTTGATAGGAGGCATTTTCGCCTATCCAATAATGCGTGTTCAGGACAATGTGGGAACAGTCATGCGCAACATGAAAATATCGGCTGTTGTGCTGGGGTTATACTATGCGTATCAGGTAATTGAGCCTATAACAAAAGGCTACTGGGAGTATGAGCAGTTCGGAATCCTCCGCCACTCTGAAAGTAATATGAGCTGGAGCTACGGTATGCTTCTGCTTGTATGCATCATGAGTATACTTCTTATCATAGAAAAGAAAAAGTATATGATAATACCAATAGCGGTCAGTCTTGTGGGAATCCTGCTCTACGGCAGCCGAGGTACAATTATCAGCTTTATAATCGGTGTGGTGCTGATACTGCTTTTTCTGGAGAACAAAAAGGCGGACGTCAAGAAGTATGTACTGATTATAATTGCAGCGGCGGCGGCAATGTTTATACTGTCTGACACGGGACTGACGCTGATTGAAAATGTCACCGACAGTCTTGGTATAGAATCAAGATTTATCGACTCATTCCTCAATACCCTCAAGGGCGGAGATTCCTTTGATGAAGAAAGCAGCGGACGAGACAGAATCTGGAAGGTTGTAATCGGTCTGATAAAGGAAAATCCCTTTGGTGTCGGAGTAATGGGACACAGAAATGCCATATACAGAATAGGAATCAAATGGGGTTACAGCCATGATGTATTCCTTGACCTGATAGTTGAGCTGGGCTGGATTTTCGGAACGCTGGTGATACTTGTGGGACTGTACGGCATTGTAAAATTCTTCCGCAAGGTTAAGGATGTAAGAGAAAGACTTCTTTTCATCATCTTTATCACGGTATCCTGCGAGCTTCTGCTTTCCGGCTATATATGGCTGCACTACGGCTTATGGGGCTTGCTTGGTATATATATGAATCATTTCAGGGCAAAATGGCAGAACCCCAAATCCTTACAGGCTATTCTCAATCACTTCAATATCAGAATAAGTCTGGACAAAAATTAAAAGAATCTGACCTTCTGTAAAGCTGCAGAAGAAAATATTATTAAGGAGAAATATTATGACTATTATCGTTACAGGCGGAGCCGGATTTATAGGCTCAAATTTCGTATTCCACATGCTGAAGGCACATCCCGAATACAGAATAGTGTGTGTAGACAAGCTGACTTATGCAGGAAATCTCTCCACACTTGAGAGTGTAATGGAGAATCCCAACTTCCGTTTCGTAAAGCTTGATATATGCGACAGAGAGGGAGTTGACAAGCTTTTTGCTGAGGAGAATCCTGACATTGTTGTAAACTTTGCAGCTGAATCCCACGTTGACCGTTCAATCGAAAATCCTGAGATTTTCCTCCAGACAAACATCATTGGTACATCTGTAATGATGGACGCTTCCAGAAAGTACAATGTAAAGCGTTATCATCAGGTTTCCACAGATGAGGTTTACGGCGATCTCCCTCTTGACCGCCCTGACCTTTTCTTCACAGAGGAAACACCTATTCACACAAGCAGCCCTTACAGCTCATCAAAGGCAGGCGCAGATCTTCTCGTTCTTGCATACCACAGAACATTTGGTCTCCCTGTAACAATTTCAAGATGCTCCAACAACTATGGACCTTATCACTTCCCTGAGAAGCTGATTCCTCTTATGATTGCAAATGCACTGGCAGACAAGCCTCTCCCTGTATACGGCAAGGGCGAAAATGTCCGTGACTGGCTCTATGTTGAGGACCACTGCAAGGCTATCGACCTTATTATCCACAACGGCAAGGTAGGCGAAGTTTATAACGTTGGCGGTCACAACGAGATGGCAAACATCGACATCGTAAAGCTTATCTGCAAGGAGCTTGGCAAGCCTGAGAGCCTTATCACTTATGTTACAGACCGTAAGGGACACGATATGCGTTATGCTATCGACCCCACAAAGATTCACAATGAGCTCGGCTGGCTGCCTGAAACAAAGTTTGCAGACGGTATCAAGAAAACAATCCAGTGGTATCTGGACAATGAGAAGTGGTGGAAGGACATCATTTCAGGCGAGTACCAGAACTACTACGAGAAGATGTACAGCAACAGATAATCACTTCACAGAAGCATTCGGGATAATGCCGTAACAGCGGCTTTATCCTGATCCTGCTCTGAGAAAAGAGGATACAAATGAAAGTATTAGTAACAGGTGTAAAAGGTCAGCTGGGTTACGATGTAGTGGCAGAGCTGACAAAAAGAGGTCATGAGGCTGTCGGTGTTGACATTGAAGAAATGGATATAACTGATGCTGAATCCGTAAATAAAGTAATCGGCGAAGCAGCTCCCGATGCAGTTATTCACTGTGCTGCATGGACAGCAGTCGACGCAGCTGAGGACGAAGAAAACATCCCCAAGGTAAAGGCTGTTAACGTTGACGGCACAAGAAATATTGCAGAAGTCTGCAAAAAGCTGGACTGCAAGATGATATATATTTCCACTGACTATGTCTTCAATGGTCAGGGAACTGAACCGTGGCAGCCCGACTGCAAGGATTATGCTCCTCTGAGCGTTTACGGACAGACAAAGCTTGACGGTGAGCTTGCAGTAGCTGAACTTCTTGAAAAGTATTTTATAGTGCGTATAGCGTGGGTATTCGGCGTAAACGGTAAGAATTTCATTAAAACTATGCTTAATGTCGGCAAGAAATATCCCGAAGTACGTGTAGTAAGCGACCAGATAGGAACGCCTACTTATACCTACGATTTAGCAAGACTTCTTGTGGATATGGCTGAAACTGAAAAGTATGGATATTACCATGCTACCAACGAGGGCGGCTATATTTCATGGTATGACTTCACCTGTGAAATTTTCCGTCAGGCAGGATATGATACAAAGGTTACTCCTGTTACAACTGAGGAGTACGGCATATCAAAGGCGGCAAGACCTTTCAACAGCCGTCTTGACAAGTCAAAATTAAGCGAAAACGGCTTTGAGCCTCTGCCAACGTGGCAGGACGCTCTTTCAAGATATTTAAAGGAGATCGATTACTAATGGGACAGATTAAAGTAGAAAAAAATGTCGGCGGTATTGAAGGCCTCTGCGTGATCGAGCCTGCTGTTCATGGCGATAATCGTGGATATTTCATGGAAACTTACAATCAGAGAGATATGCAGGACGCAGGAATCGACCTGACTTTTGTGCAGGATAATCAGTCCTGTTCTTCAAAGGGCGTACTCCGTGGACTTCACTATCAGATAAATCATCCGCAGGATAAGCTTGTCCGTGTAATCAAGGGTGCAGTTTATGACGTAGCTGTTGACCTGAGAGAGGGCAGTGCTACTTTTGGCAAGAGCTATGGAATTCTCCTTACTGAGGAGAACAAGAAGCAGTTCCTTATCCCTAAGAATTTCGCACATGGTTTTGTAGTGCTTTCCGATACAGCAGAATTTTGCTATAAGGTAACAGATTTCTGGTATCCCAATGATGAGGGCGGACTTATGTGGAATGATGAGGATATAGCAATTGACTGGATGATGCCTGAGGGCATGACAGCCGATGATTTGCTTCTCTCCGACAAGGACAGAGTAAATATAAGTTTCAGACAGTACTGCACAGAAAGGGGTATTGAAAAATGAAAGGAATAGTTCTCGCCGGCGGATCAGGTACAAGACTTTATCCGCTTACAAAGGTTACATCAAAGCAGCTGCTTCCGATTTATGACAAGCCTATGATTTATTATCCGCTGTCTGTTTTGATGAATGCAGGAATCCGTGATATACTTATCATCTCAACTCCTGATGATACACCCAGATTCAAGGCACTTCTTGGTGACGGCCATCAGTTCGGAATCAATCTGGAGTATGCAGTTCAGCCTTCACCCGACGGACTTGCACAGGCATTTATAATCGGTGCTGATTTTATTGGCGATGACTGCTGTGCTATGGTTCTCGGAGATAACATTTTCGCAGGTCATGGACTCAACAAGCGTCTGAAAGCTGCTGTTGAAAATGCACAGAACGGTAACGGCGCTACAGTATTCGGCTATTATGTTGATGATCCTGAGCGTTTCGGCATTGTAGAATTTGACAAGGACGGCAAGGCAATTTCTATTGAGGAAAAGCCTGCGCAGCCTAAGTCAAACTACTGCGTAACAGGTCTTTATTTCTACGATAACAAGGTAGTTGAGTATGCTAAGAATCTCAAGCCATCTGCAAGAGGAGAACTGGAGATTACAGATCTCAACCGTATATACCTTGAAGATGACAGCCTTAATGTAGAGCTTCTCGGACAGGGCTTCACATGGCTTGATACAGGAACTCATGAGAGTCTTGTAGAGGCTACAAATTTTGTTAAGACTGTTGAAGATCACCAGCACAGAAAGATAGCTTGCCTTGAGGAAATAGCATATCTCAACGGCTGGATTACGAAAGAAGAGCTTCTTGAGAATACAAAGGATCTCATGAAGAATCAGTACGGACGTTATCTCATGGATGTTGTAAACGGCAAATATATTGATTGTTAATTTAATTCTCCCGATTCCGTTATGGAGTCGGGAGAATTTTTAGTTATTTTGCATATCTGCAGCTATTGTAAATTGTTGTAGTTCAACAAAAATAAACCTGATGATAAATTTCCTTTGTTTTACATTGGTTTTTAGTGATAAATTTAAAAAAAATACTGGACAAAAAAGAAAATATGTGATATAATAATAAGTGGCTAATTTAGTTTTTTAAAATTGAGGTGAATTAAATGGATCTTTTTTCAATATTTAAAGGCGGTAAATATTTTGATAAGCATATAGCGCCCAAGTGTGATTACTGTCAGTTCGGCAGACGTGCAAAGGACGGAAATAAGGTGCTTTGCGAGAAAAGAGGACTTGTTGACTGCAACGATTCCTGCAATAAGTTTATTTATTCTCCCTTGAAGCGTATCCCTGTAAAGCAGCTTAACTTTGTCGGAAGCCTTGCAGATGAGGATATTTACATCGAATCAGCCAGTGACCGTGCAGAAAAGGAGGAGCTTGAAAAGCCTAAGAAAAAGGAAGCTTCTAAGAAAGAAACTCCTAAGCCTGCCGAAGCCCCTAAGTCTGTGGAAACTCCTAAGCCTGCTGAGGAATCAAAGCCTGTGGAAACTCCAAAGCCTGCTGACAATGCTGTAAATAACGTGGAAAATTCCACTGCTCCTGTAAATGCGGAAATTCCTGCGGAAGAAAAAACAGCTCCTGTTCCTGCTGTCGAACAGAATAACGCTGTAGCTGAAATGAACTCTATCGCAGCAGTTGCTACATTAGCGGCAGAACTTGAAAACAGTCAGTAATGCCTTAATGTATGTTTACATATCGCAGGCGGCAGTTTGCTGTCTGCGGTGTGTTATGATTTATGCGGGTGTGGTGAAATTGGCAGACACGCCAGATTTAGGTTCTGGTGCCGAGAGGCATGCAGGTTCAAGTCCTGTCACCCGTACCAAAAAAGCTGAAAAAGGCTTTTGTAGTTTATATTTAAGGAGAGTTTGTTTGAAAAACACAACTAAAAAGGAGATAGCAGCGTAAACGGGAGGTTTGCGAATACTATCTCACACAAGCCTCCCGTGTTCGGTCAACACATTTCAGGAGGAAAAAATAATGAATAAAAATGACTATATTATCCGTTTGGAAACAGAAAAAGACTACCATGAAGTAGAAAATCTCGCCCGTGAAGCATTCTGGAATTTAAGTTTCCCCGGCTGTAACGAGCATTACTTTATCCATGTTATGAGAAATCATGAGGCGTTTATCCCTGAGCTTGCCCACGTAATTGAAGCAGACGGAAAAATCATCGGCTGCATTATGTACACAAAGGCGGCGCTTGAGGACGAAAACGGCAATATGAAGCCGATTGTCTCAATGGGACCAATATGCATACACCCTGACTATCAGCGCAGAGGATTCAGCAGAATACTTCTGGAGCATACTTTTGAAATCGTAAAGAACATGGGATACGACACGGTTATTAATTTCGGAAATCCCGATAATTACGTTGCACGTGGCTATAAGAGCTGTAAGAAGTACAACGTTTGCTTTGAGGGAGACATTTTCCCTGCGGCACTTCTTGTAAAGGCGTTCAGTGACGACGCTTTTGATGGCAGAAAATGGTTATATCGTCCTAATGACGCAGATGCTCCTTGTGAGGATGAAGCTGCTGTTGAGGAATTTGATAAGAATTTTCCGCCTAAAGTTAAGGCATGGCAGCCCAGTCAGGAAGAATTTTACATACACAGTCATTCTGTAATAAACTGGTAAGAATAATTGATAAAGAGGCGGATTTTCCGCCTCTTTATTATAATCTATTGACATTTATAGGCAATAGTAGTATAATAGTAAAATAAATTAAAGGAGGTATGTGTCTATGCTTACACATAACGGTACAAAAACAATTGAAACGGAAAGACTTATACTTCGCAGATTTGAATATACCGACGATACAGCAATGCTGAAATACTGGGTTGCAGATGAAAAGATACAGTCACTTTATTCCGAGCCGGTCTATTCTACAAAAGAGGAAGTAAAGGGACTTCTTGACAAATATATCGGTTCATACGAAAAAGCGGATTACTACCGCTGGGCGATTATTGAGAAAAGCTGCGGCGAATGTATCGGTCAGATTGCTTATTTCCTTGTTGACAGCAAAAATCACTTTGCGGAAATTGAATACTGCATAGGCTCGGATTTCCAGTGCAGGGGATATGCTACAGAAGCAACAAAAGCAGTAATTGCTTTCGGATTTGATGAAATGAATCTTCATAAGGTGCAGATTTGCACTAAGACTATAAATAAACCCTCAAAGCGTGTTATTGAGAAATGCGGATTTACCTACGAGGGAACGCTCCGTGATTATTTCTATATGTACGGCGAATACGTAGGAAGACATTATTTTTCAATCCTCAGAAGCGAGTATGAGGGGGAGAAAAAATGAATATAACTCAGGCAGTTTTATCAGATACGGCAGCAGTCAGAATAATAACTGCACAGACAATAATCAACGTATATCCAAAATATTATCCTAAGGGTGCAGTGGAGTTTTTTCTCAGTCACCACAACGAGAATAATATAATAAGCGATATTGAAAAAGGAATAGTCTATGTTTTGCATGAGAACGAAAATGCTGTAGGAACTGTTACTGTCAGGGAAAACGAAATATGCCGCCTTTTTGTATTGCCGAAGTATCAGGGCAAGGGTTTCGGCGGCAGACTGCTTGATTTTGCCGAAAAGAAAGTCGCTGAAAACTATAGAAAAATTATAATTGACGCTTCGTTGCCTGCAAAGCCGATTTATCTGAAAAGAGGCTATGTTTTCACGGAATATCACACTATAAAAACAGAAAATGGGGATTTTCTTTGTTATGACGTTATGGAGAAAGAAATAAATTTTTAAGGGCGCTGATAAAATGAAAAAGAAAGTATTTAATATAGCGCTTGGCTATATATTTCACATTGTATTTATAGTAATGAGTTATTTTATGATGCAGAGCGATTACGGAAATTTACAAATTGCTTTTATCGCTGCCGGTATAATATATCTTTTATACTGGATTATTTCCAACATAAAAAGCTATATGCCATGGATTGTATATCTGAATTTTGCAATCGGTGCAATTGTTCAGATAATACTGAATAACTGTGGTTTTATTCCCGAAGATGAGGGCTTTTTTTCGGGGTTGGGACAATTCTTTTATTGGCTTCTGGTAGCGGCACTTGTTCTGCTGATTGGTCTGGCGAATATGATATTATTTATTATTGATAAATTTAGAAAAAGAAAGATTGTAAAAGGAGAATATAATGAAAATCACTAACATCACAAAACAGATTAAGAAAATGCATAATTCAAAACATACACTTATCATCGGCATTGACGGTTTAGGAGGTGCAGGCAAAAGCACCATTTCAGAGGAACTTTGCAAGCTTTTGGAAAATGCAAAATACAGCGTCACACTGCTTCATATAGATGATTTTATTCATCCGAGAGCAGTGAGATACAACGACAACTATGCTGAGTGGGAATGTTACTATAATCTCCAGTGGCGTTATGATTATCTGGTGAATGAGATTATAACACCGATAAAAAACGGCAGTGATTTTATAACTGAAATTGAGCTTTATGACAAGGATAATGATACATATTTCATCAACAGGATAAATGTACCTGAGGGAAGCATTGTGATTATAGAAGGTGTTTTTTTGCAGAGAAATGAACTCAAAGACGTTTTCGATTATATGATTTACATTGATATTCCCGAAAAAATCAGACTTGAACGTGTTCTTGAAAGGGACGGATATATTGGTAATAAAGAGCAGATTAAAGCAAAGTATGACAATCGTTATTTCCCCGCTGAACGTCATTATACCGCTGTATATTCCCCTGCTGAAAATGCAGATTACATCATAAAGGAGTAGTCAATGAAAAGTAAATGGCTGTTTTTTGATTTAGGCGGAACGATTTATGACGAAACATTGTCTGATAAAGAACGTGTTGAAAAACTTCTTAAAAAAATCAATTCAGACATAACTTATGAGGTGTTTTACAGAGAAATGCAGAGGGCTGCTGCGGAATATGCGCCATCACCATTTACAGCTGCACGAATCAGCTTTGGTATAACAGAAAATGAACCGTATTCAAATAAGAATGAAAAGTTGTATCCAAACGTGCTTGATGTTATAAAAAAGCTTTCGGTTTCATACAACTTAGGAATTATAGCAAATCAACCAGCCGACACGCTGGAAAGATTGAAAAAAGATGGATTATTTGACTTTTTCAGAATATGCCTTTTATCTGAACGTGAAAATCTTTTCAAGCCTGATGAAAAATTTTTTGAAAGGGCATTGGAACTGGCGGAATGTTTGCCAAGTGAGGCAGTTATGATTGGCGACAGACTGGAAAATGATATTTTTCCTGCAAAAAATATCGGCATGAAAACGGTGAGGATAGTTCAGGGGTTATTTTCTGTTCAGAAGCCATTAAACAGGAACTATATTTCCGATTATGAAATAACCGATATTAGTGAATTACTTATTTTAGGGAGCTGATAAAATGTCACACACAGCCACAAAACCATTTGAAACACCTCGGCTTATCTGCCGACCATTTAATATGAATGACTGTGAAGATATGCTCCGAAACTGGATAGCTGACGAGAATATTCAAGGTGAGTACGGCGAGCCAGTTTATACAACCCTGCCGCAGGTGGAAAAGCTTGTGGGGGAATATGTGGAAAGATACGACAATACCGATTTTTACCGCTGGGCAATTATTGAAAAAAACAGCGGCGAATGTATCGGGCAAATTGCTTTTTGCCGTGTATATTCCGACTGTAAAACAGCCGAAATCGAGTATTGTATCGGCAAAAGTTTCTGGGGAAAAGGATATGCAGGGGAGGCTTTGCAAGCAGTTATAGACTTTACATTCAATCACACAGATTTTGTGAAGCTTGAAGCGTATCACAGGATTGAAAATACAAAATCGGGGAGAGTTCTTGAAAAATCTGCTATGCACACAACGGACAATGTAGAGCGTTTCCGCAGAGAAAATGAACTGCCCCACGGAGAAATATGCTATTGTATCGAAAGGAAAAAATTATGACAAATTATGTAGTAGAAAATTACGAGAATTACCGTGAGGAGGACAGACTCTCCACCAATAACGCAAGAAGAATAGAATTTATCACAACATCGAGGATACTGGACGAGATTATTGACGGAAGTAAAAAAATCCTTGACTGCGCCGCCGGAACAGGTATTTATGCATTTCATCTTGCGGAGCAGGGACATGAAGTGACCGCAACAGATATAACTCCCCGTCATGTTGAAATTATGGATAAAATCATTGCAGAAAAAGAATATAACGTGAAAACTGCCGTTCTTGACGCCTGCGATATGAGTATTTACGAGGACGAAAGCTTTGACGTTGTGCTGAATATGGGACCTTTCTATCATCTCATTGACGAGGAGAAAAGAGCGAAATGTCTCAGTGAGAGCCTGCGTGTACTGAAAAAGGGAGGCCTGCTTGTAACAGCATATATACCGAGATACTATATTTTCCAGTATATCGCCATGCAGAATGAATATTTCCTTGACGCTGACCTTGCAAATCAGCTCATATCCACGGGAGTTCTCCGTCACGACGACGAAAAATGTTTCTGGACGGACACATATTATTCCTCAGCAGAGGAAATGGAGCGCCTTTACAGTGAAAATGGTTTGACCGTAATTGACCATTTTGCACAGGACGGCATGACACCCCAGTTCAACGAAAAAGTGGACAAGTGGAACGAGGAGCAGTTCAGAATCTGGTGTGATTATCACTACAGCGTATGCCGTGAGAAATCTACTCTCGGGGCGAGTAATCATGTTGTTATTGTGGGAGAAAGAACTGATGAAAAATAAGTTAAAGTCAATCATCGCCGTGATTTGGCTGATTTTATCTTCTGCAATGGCTTATTATTGTATGATTTTTGGAATATTTGCTGTAGCAGAAACAGAACGTTGGATAAGCAGCAAAGACTTTTATATTCACAATGTTGTGGACAGCGTTATTGAGGTGATGCTGATTGTGAGCTATATTTTTACATACTTCAGTGCCATGATTTATCTCTTTAAGCGGATGTATAAAATAAAAAAGTGGATGGTATGTATTCCTATTTTGTCATCTATTGCGGTTATCATACTAAGTATTGTATTGTTCTGGATAAATTTTGAACTTTTTTAGGAGATAAATCATGAGAATTGAAAGAGTAAATGAGAAAGATACGGCAGATTTACTTGAAATATATGCTCCCTACGTTGAAAAAACAGCAGTTTCCTTTGAATATGATGTTCCATCAGCAGAAGAATTTGCCGATAGAATCCGGAAAATAACCGCAGAATATCCCTTCTTGAAAGCAGTTGATAACAGCGGAAAAATCCTCGGCTATGCCTATGCTGCTAAATTCAAGGACAGAGCCGCTTATAATTATGCGGTTGAAACTACGATTTATGTCAGGGAAAATCAACGCCGTTCAGGAGTTGGAAAATCTCTTTATGATGCACTTGAAAAACTGCTTGGAAATATGGGGATTCTCAATCTCAATGCCTGCATTGCGTATACTTCGACAGAAGATGAACACTTGACAAATGCAAGTATGTATTTTCATGAAAAAATGGGATATACCCTCGTGGGAACATTTCACAAATGCGGTTACAAGTTTAATAAGTGGTATGATATGATCTGGATGGAAAAAATTATCGGGGAACATATTACAGAGCAACTCCCGGTGAAATTTGGAAATTATTGAAAAAGCTGTCAGATGGGTCAGACAGCTTTTTTGATTTCATGAAAATACCCGTGGAGCAAATCTTCACGGGTATCTTGCTTTATTTAATTACGCATTACGAATTATTTCATGCCGCCCTTGGTGTAGAAATTCTCCTGAATGATAAGAGCGCATCCGCCGAGGAAGTTATTTTTTCCGTCAAGGCTGGAGAGCACTACTCTGTCAGCAATTTCTTCACTTACGAGGCGAATCATCTCACGCTTTACGTAGTCAAACTGCTTTTCGTTGAGCTTGTAGTTATGGATGACGATCTTCTTTGCAAAGTGGCTGATAGCGATATTATTAACAAGAACGGTGAACTTAGAGATAATATCATCAACCACGTTCTTTACGGGTTCTTCGCCGCGCATGAGAGCCATGAATACATTATCCATATTGACCTTATTCTTATCGCCCTCTGTGAGCTCCCAGAGGATAGGAGTATTGTCCTTGGAGAAGATTTCCCAGATAGCTGAAAGCATGGCATTACGTGAAAGCTCGCCCTTTACAGAGCCGTTGGGATAGCCCTCGTAAGGTCTGCCGTTAGGGCATACGATGAACTTTTCAATCATGGAAGTATAGGAAACATAGTCGCTGGAAAGCTCGTTCTTGTTTACGATAGCGAGGTTCACCTGATTTCCGTTATGAATGAAAGCAGTGTTTGTCTGATAGCCGCTCTGAGCCTTGAAATCATTGTTTGCAAGAGCCATAAGACCAACGGCATTTCCGCAGCAAATATCAAGGTCAAGACCACTCTGGAGCTTGTCGATGAATGTGGAGAAATCAAGAACGCCGTCCTTATAGAAGATTTTCAGCTTGCCCCACATGGAAGGAACAACGCCCACGCCGAGACCGAGAATCTTATCCATGGTAAGGGCGGAATTTTCAATCATTGTGTTTGAAGCCTTGATTATGTAGCTGATGATGTCCTTGCTTGTAGTTCTCTCATCAATAATCATGCTTGACTTATCGAGAACCTCTGAATTGAGGTTTGTAAGTCCTACGGTAACTTCCTTTTCGTCAACGGTAGCGCCCAGTGCGAAGCGGCTGTTGACATTGATGTCGATGAGGATCTTTCTTCTGCCCTTCTGGAGCTTTTCAGCGTTTACGGGAGCTTCTCCGATTTCCACGAGAACGCCTTCCTCAATCATTTCGTTAGTTATGATAGTAACGGCAGCACGGGTAATTTCAAGTACACTTGCCACATCTACTCTTGAAATAGGGCCGTATTCTCTTATGATACGCAGTATCTGCATTCTATTGCGTCTTTTTAAATCCAGTTTGCTAATTCCTCTTTTTTCCATTTTATAAACTCCATTCCTTAAAATTTTGCCGCAATTCCGAAAGGAATCTGAGGGATAATCCGGAAGATTATGCGGCATTGAGATACATGACAATACAGCGGTATGCGTACTGCCATATAATGACATCGGGCGCTGTGAGCGTCCTGTGGCTTCCGCAGCAGACAGATACAGGGAGATGTGGTGAACGAAGTGTACAGCCGTAAATGCAGACGGCTGAGCGTTGTCCTCCGTAGGGTATCCGCTTTGGAAAGTGTTCAGAATTCGGAAAATCACATTGAAGATATGTATTTTTCTCTATAAACATTCAGTGAAAGAAATTCCGTAATTCAAATAAATTTTTTAAAACTCCCGCTTCTTTTTTTGACAAATATATTATAACATGAAACAAATAAAAATAAAACCTTTTTTTATTAATTTTTATAAAAATCAGCGTTATAAACAAACTAAACTTGATTTCTTTGTTAAAATTTCCGTAAAAATAATAAATTCGGGATTACTATTAGGAAAATAAATAACCTTATATATGATTTCCTATATGTATAAAAAATAGTCGCAAAATCGACGAAAATGACGAAATATGGACTTTCTCAATATAAAGCAAATATGAGTATATGAAAAATGAATACCACGCGTATAATATTTTTTTGAGAACACAAAAGGTATACTTTGTAATATCTTTGCGATTAATGTCGATTTTAATGTGGAAAATTGTGCAAAACAAATACCGAGGGTTTCCTCGGTATGTTGTTTATTATTCTAATTTGATAGCATAGTCGATAAAGTCGAAGGAATCTGCACTATGCTGTGGGCAGAATTTCCAGCCTTCGCTTTTGAGCTTTACAACGCAGAGCCAGCCGGTGCGTGTCTGCTTTTCGCCATTGGATCTGAAAGTAAATTCAACTTCCACACGATACGCCTTTTTAGCGTCAATGCTGTAGGTGTTGTCGTAGAATTTCTCGATAGCCTCGAAATTGCTGCCGCTGAGTCTTTCCTTTGCAAGAATTTCAGCTTTAAGGCGCTTGATGCCAAGACCGCCGATAGCTGAGTCGATATTCTTATCGTTCTCTTTGAGATATTCCTTCCATGTCAGACCGTTCTCTTTGGCTTTCAGACGAAGCTCAGCAGCTGTTGCCTCAGTGTACATGGATTCTATTATCAGCTCTGAATTAGCCTGACGTATTCCCTTTGTGAGGTCTTTAACGGGCTTTTTGTATGAGTCGGCAGCAGAGATGATGAGAATAACAACTGCTATAATAAGCAATAATATAAGTGCGGCAATGATGTATTTTAATGTTCCGCCGCGCTTGATAGGCTTGTCCGGTGCGGGTTCAAGGGAACGGGTGAAAACCGCAGCTGTTTTTTCGTTGTCCTGAAATTCGGCGCAGGTACATTTATTGTCCTCGCCCAGTTCTTTTCCGCAGAATTTACAATAAGCCATTTTAAACCTCCATGATTATAATACATTTATAAATAGGTAAGCAGGAATGTTTCGGTGTGATTTATCCTGTACATAAATTTTACCATATTATTTTAATGAAGTCAATAGGGGATAAAAAGTGTACATGAAAAGTTAATAATAAAATAACTATGTTTATTTACAAATTGTTAATACGAGCGTAATATAAATAAAATAATCGACACTTATTGGTAATAATCTTTTTGAATAATACAAATAGTAAACTTAAAATTAGTGCAATATGTATATATTTATATAAAAAGTTTGTATTAAAAGTAGAAAACAACGTCAAAAGATTGACTTTAAGTGCTACTTGTAGTATAATTAAAAAAACGAGATAAATATTAGCTATTATTGTTAAATGAGATGGAGAAATAAAAATGACAGATAAGGAACTGCGAAAACTTAAAAGAGGAGATCTTCTTGAAATTCTCTATTATCTGCAAAAAGAACTTGCTGAACTCACTAAGGAAAATGAATCGCTGAAAAAACAGCTGGAAAATTCCAAAGCAGAAATTCCTGAGGACGAAATAAAAAAAATCGTCAAGGCTGTTAAATCTGCTGTTCGTGATTCCATGAGAGAGGTTCAGACAACTGCAGCAACTGATACACCAACTAATGAAAATAATGAACCGAAAAAAGAAGGTAAAAACAGGCATGGAAATGGAAAAAGAAATAAAACGTGATATTCCCACTGCTGACCAGTTCTACGCTGAAATGAAACGTGTCAGATACAAGAAGAATTTCAGAAAAACCATTATTGCTACTATAAATTCCCTCATAGTTGTTGCAGCGGTTTCAGTTCTGGTTTCACTTTTGTTTCTGCCCGTTCTGAGAGTTACAGGTACAAGCATGACTCCGACGCTTTACAACGATGAGTTGGTTATCTGTAACAAGCGCAGTAACTACGAGCAGGGCGATATGATTGCATTCTACTTTAACAACAAGATACTTCTTAAAAGAGTTATCGGGCTTCCCGGTGACTGGATTGAGATTACAGAGGACGGTACGGTTTTTGTAAACGGCGAGGAGCTTGAAGAACCGTACATCGACGAAAAAGCTCTTGGTGAGTGTGATATAGAATTTCCCTATCAGGTTCCCGAAAGCAGAATTTTCGTAATGGGCGACCACCGTGCTACTTCTGTTGACAGCCGTACTTCAATGGTTGGCTGTATCGCAGATGAGTACATCATAGGCAGACTTATTTTCAGAGTCTGGCCCTTTGAGGAAATAGGCCCGCTTTAAAATGTTAGCTAAGCGAAATAAATTTGAAATGCGGTGATTTTAATGTAAAATTTAAAAAGCGTCCCTGTGGCGCACGGACAGGTCTTAAACGGCGTGAAAGAAGGCGCCGTGAAGAATAAACGCACAAACACAATAAGCAATGAAAGGGGAGGGCGTGGTTAGGCTCATACCCTCCCCGAAAAGGAAAATTATTTAAAAAGGAGAATTATTATGAAAAAAACTAACAGAACATTCAAGAGATTCGCAGCCATCACTTCCGCTTCACTTTTAGCAGCTTGCGCTTTAATGCCCGCAGTTTCGTTTGCGGATGATCCTGCTACTTACACGATTACAATTACAAATGATGCAAAGAATCATACTTATGAGGCTTATCAGATTTTTACAGGTGACCTCTCTGTTGAAGGTACAGCTCCAAATACAACTAAGGTTCTTTCAAATATTAAATGGGGTGCTGATGTAACTGAATATGATGGTGGCACTGTAACATTAGGTAGTGATGCCTCAGAAATAGCTAAAGGATTGTCAAATTCTAATATCAAGGCTTTCATAGGAAAACTTAATTTGGATGATGAACCTATTAAAACTGTTACTTCAACAACAGGTGGAAGTTATGTAATCAATGGCTTAGCACCTGGTTATTATCTTATTAAAGATGCCGAGAGTTCTTTAACTGGCTATGATGCTTATACAAGCTATATTGTTGAAGTTGTTGGTGATACAACAGCAGAACCTAAGGGTACACTTCCTACTGTTCAGAAAAAGGTATATGAAGATCAGGATGCTAATAAAGCGGCAGAATCGGCTACACATGAAGCAACCACTGAGTTAAAATGGAACGATGTAGCTGACTATGATATTGGTGACGAGGTTCCTTTCAAGCTTTATGGAACTTTGCCGGATAATCTTGATGATTATACTGCTTACTACTACAAGTTTAGTGATTCACTTGGAACTGAGTTTGATACACCTACACAGTTGACAATTGATGTTTGTGGTTCAAAGACTTTTACGGCGACTCGTAACGGTGATAATTGGACTGTAACAGGTGAAGATAATGATGGTATTTCTGTAGTAAAGAATGGCAATGGTTTTAATGTTATATTTGCCAATATTAAAAACAATGGTGCGGCTGCAAATGGTCTTGTAACAATCACTTATAACGCTAAGTTAAATGCAAATGCTGTAGTTGGTAAAACAGGTCAGAAGAATACGGTTGATTTGACATATTCAAATAATCCTTATGATGGATATGATGGTACTAGTTCAACAACTCCCAATACGGGTGAAACACCAGATGATGAAGTTATAGTTCATACATACGCACTTAAATTAGATAAGGAATTTTATAATAGGGATAGTGAGATACCTCTTACACCTGATGTGATTGCGAATGACGTTTACACAGAAGCTGAATTTAGTCTTTTTAAGGGTCAGGAAGAACTTTATTTCTTACCTTGTACTGATGAGAATTATGATTACGTTCTTGCGAAATCGGGAGATACAGTAACGATAGATGGTAATGAATATACTGCTACAACACAGTTAAAACTTGTTCAGTTAGACAATAATACACCTGGTAATGAAAAAGATGATAATCTTGTAATCAGAATCAAAGGTCTTGATGAAGGTTCTTACACACTTAAGGAAGATGTAGTTCCTACTGGTTTTAATAAAGCGCCTGATCAGCCAATTAATATTGATGCAACTACAGCAAACAGTCAGCAATGGGAAGATGGAACTGCTTCTCTCACAAAATTTGAATATACAGTTGGTGAGGGTAACGATGCTGAAAAAGAAACACAGGAAGGTAATGCAATTACTGCAGAAGCTCTGGCAATAATGGAGAACAGACAGGGTTCATCTCTCCCCAGCACCGGTGGTATCGGTACAACAATCTTCTACCTTGGCGGTGGCGCAATGGCTGCAATCGGCGGTATCTACCTCATTTCCAAGAGAAGAATGAAGAAGTCTGAGGAATAAGTTAAAATTAATTCGACAGAATAGATTACATGACTAAAAACTAATTAACCTAATTTTGCCGCCGGCGGTGAGTGCTGTCGGCGGCGCATTAGGGAGGGTCCCATGAAGAAAAAAATCAACAAAGCAAGCTTATTTACTACAATATTTTTTACATTAATGCTGTTCGTGGGAGTCTCCGTGATGCTTTACCCTATCATAAGCGACTGGTGGAACTCCAAGGTGCAGAGCCGTGCGGTTGCCAACTATGAAGTGGCAGTCGCAAATATGGACACAGACAGAGCTGACAAAATGATTGAAAAGGCAAATAAGTACAACGAGAAATTGGCGAAGCTTGATTCGCCTTTTGTGAATTATGATGAAATAACAGGCTATGATTCTACGCTGAATATTTCGGGCACAGGCATTATGGGGTATATTTCAATCCCCGTAATTCAGGTTGAACTGCCGATTTATCACGGCACAAGCGAGGAGGTTCTGAATATCGCCGCAGGTCATCTGGAGGGGTCTTCTCTCCCCGTCGGCGGAGCAAATACTCACGCTGTTATTTCAGCTCACAGAGGTCTGCCCTCAGCAAGACTTTTCACAGACCTTGACAGAATTGAAAAGGGCGATGTTTTCACGATTAATATTCTCGACAGAATTTACACCTACGAGGTCGAGGAAATTCTTATTGTAGAGCCTCACGAAATCAATACGCTTTCGATTATCCCCAACAGCGACTATGTAACACTTATGACTTGTACCCCTTACGGCGTTAATACGCACCGTCTGCTGATACGCTCACACCGTATTGAGACCGTGTACAAGAAGGAATACAGAGTTGTTGCAGAAATGGTAAAAATTGACCCTATGCTTGTTATACCTTTTGTATCCGCACCGCTTTTTCTGATTCTGATTTGCGTGTGGGTATTCGGCGGCAAGCGTAAACCGAAATCACCGAGAGATATTGCCGCTCAGCTTGTGGCGGCAGGAAGGGAGGAGTAAGATGACAGGAATCAGCAAGAAAATAGGTGTGCTGTTAACAGCGGTGGGAATGGCGATTTTGCTTTGTCTCAGCTGTGTATGTATGGGCGCATCAGCGAAGTCAACTTCCGACCTGACGCTTATCTGCGAAGTAGAAGGTGAGCCTATTAAGGGTATGCGTTTGGAGGCGTTCCGCATCGGCTCCTTTGACGGCGAAAAGATAACGATTGAAGGGGAATTTGCAAAATATCCTGTGTATATTGATGAAATTTCAGCGTCTGCTTTTGCGGATGCGGCATCGACTCTCAGGGACTATGCATTCTCTTTCAAGATAAAATCAGACGGCAGCGGAACTTCGAAGAATGACGGTTCGGTTACTTTCAGAAATCTGGAAAACGGCGTGTATCTTGTAGCTGCCAGACTAATGGTTAAAGGTGAGGTTTCTTATTACCCTACTCCTGCACTTGTTGTGGTTGATTATGAAATTAATCCCGAAAATGTTATATATCCTAAAATCAGTACGGCAGTAATTATGGCAGGTCAGTCAGAGTACTACGAATTGAAGAAAATATGGGAAAATTCAGAAAATCTTCCTTACAAGCCGACAGAAATCGTTGTTGACCTTTATCGTGATTTTGAATTTTTCAGGACGGTAACGCTTACAGAGGAAAATGATTGGTTCTATTCATGGGAAAATTCTTACGTGGCAGAGTGGTCAATTATTGAACGCAGGATACCTGAGGGCTGTTGTGTTATATACAGGAATGACGGAAGAAGATATGTCATGGTGAACACCTATGTTCCTGATTTTGAATTTGATTGGGAAATGGACTTTGCACCTCCTGTCACAACGGTAACTACAGTGCCTACTACTACTGAAACAACAACGACAGTAACTCCCGTTTTAACTGATGTGACGGAAAGCAGCACATCTACATCCACAACAGAAACAACTACTAAAATCACAACAACAAAGAAAATAACAGTAAAAACCACTACTATATCAAGCAAACTGCCGCAGACAGGACAATTATGGTGGCCTGTGCCTGTAATGGCAATAGGCGGATTGGTGCTCATGGCGGCAGGAATGAGAATAATCAGCTCCAAGAGGGACGAAGATGAATAAAAAGCACGGATTATTTTGTGTAGTACTGGGGGCAGCGCTGCTGATAGCGGCGTTGTCCCTTGTTGTCTACAACAGCATGGAAAATAAAAAAAGCGGTGAAGCAGCACAGAGTGTGCTTGAAGAACTGGTGGAAATTATTCCTCCTCCGCCGACTGAACCTGCTACTGAAGCTGTAACAGCAGGAAATATATTTCAGGAATACGAAAATGCCGCAGAGCCTGAAGAAGAAAAGCCTGAACCTACAGTTGTTGTGGCGCAGAATGGCTATATAGGCATAATTTCGATACCTGACCTTGATCTTGAACTGCCTGTAATGAGCCAGTGGAGTTATCCGAACCTGAATATAGCTCCTTGTCGTTACAAAGGAAGCGTTTACGATGGGGATATAATAATAGCCGCCCATAATTATCGTTCCCATTTCGGCAGACTGTCGGAGCTTGGCGGCGGAGAAATTTTCACTTTCACCGAAGCTGACGGCACTGTTCATAATTATGAGATTACCGAAATTATTCAGCTTGACGGTGGAGATATAGAGGGCATGGATTTCGGTTCAGCTGATTCGTGGGATATAACGCTGTTTACCTGTACTCTTGGCGGTCAGAGCAGAGTGACTGTCAGAGCTGTTAAAATTGAATAAAAGCAGCACCGTACATATTTATATGTGCGGTGTTTTGATATAAAATAAATATCCTCTTATATATAAGGGGATATTGCGCATAAGTATTGACATTGAATCGCTTTTAATGTATAATATATATAGAAGCATAGGAAATCTACGACATTCAACCGATTCATCAAAGGAGGACTACAAATGAAAAAATTTATTTCAGTTTTATCGGCATTGATTTTATCAGCAGCAGCTATGCCGATGTGTGCTGCGGCAGAGGGTGACACAGGACTTCCGCCGAAAGAGGATTCCACGGAAGCTGTAATTGTTCCCGATTACGTTTCAGGTACTTATGAGAATTTAAATTACAGGCAGTACAGCGACCATGTAGTAGTTGAGGGCAGATATGACGTTAAAGGAGATATTGTCATTCCCTCCGAGGTAAACGGTTTGCCCGTAACTGAGTTAGGCTCATTTGAACTCAGCGGAATTACATCGGTGGTTATTCCTGATTCTGTGAAGAAAATCGGCAATTTCTGTTTCTATTTCACTAATATAAAATCAATTGTCCTCCCTGACAGTGTGACTATAATCGGGGATAATGCTTTTTCCGGATGCGGAAAGCTTGAGTCGATTGAAATACCTGACAGTGTTGAGAAAATTGGTATGAGCGCATTTTTCGGATGCAGAAGTCTTGAAAGTGTGACTATACCTAAGAATACAGAAATTAGTCTTTTTACACCTATATTCGACAGTGATACTAAAACAGTCGTAAAAGGCTATAAGGATTCGTTTGCTTATAACCATGCAAAAAAATATAATGTTAAATTTGTTTATATAGACAATGGCTATGAATATTTATTGGGTGATACTGATAGTGACGGCGTTGTTGATGCTTCTGACGCTTCAAGAACTCTTGAAGCTTATGCAATGAGTCTGACAGGTTCTGCTTCAAATCTGAGTATATCGCAGACGGCTGCGGCAGATGCAAATGGCGATAGTACGGTGAATTCCGTTGACGCTTCATATATTCTGAATTACTATAGTCATGCACTGACAGGCGGAAATTCAACATTTGAGAAATTTATAGATGAAACTTTTAATGAATAAAAATGAAAACCTGCCAATTCGGCAGGTTTTCTTATGCAAATATAGAAATGAAAATCATTGCAACCCCAATAATGCAGACTGTTATATAACAGGCACGAATTGATTTTGAAAACTGTAATGTTTTTTCATTTTTCTTAATGTTGTTGAAAAGTCGTATTTCCTGCGGATATTCAGCCATATATTTGTTCTCCGCTTTTCTTATGGCTATACGGCAATCATGGAGAAGATTCGTTGCTCTTATATCGAGACGAATGCATATAAGTGCAATTAAAGCTACAGCTACTGAAATGATAATCGAAAGGAATAAATTTTTGCCGAACTGAACCGCAAATACACCGAATAGTATAGTTTCAACAGTGATGAAAAGTTCAACTATTTTCATTCGCTGTTCAGAATGAAGCTGGAAAAAATTCCAGTAAAGAGACAGAAGTTCTGATGGCTCAATATTTTTCTTGTCTGATGACATTGTTTTCACTTCCTGATGTATATTTAAGAATCGACAGGGAATAATACCAACGAGGTGAGGAAAATGGCAGATGAAGATATGAAAATATATATTCCCAGACCAACTAATTTAAAAGACAGCGGCGATGAAACTGATGAAGTCAGAATTTATTCGTCAGATAAGCCTGCACAATCTGCACAGCTGCCGTAAAAAACGGTCTGTGAGGGGTCAATAATAAAGCCGTGATGCTGCGCTATATGGTTGTTTATGTCCATAAGTCTGTTGCAGCTTAAATGTATCAGTTTGCCGCAGTTTCGGCATTTAAGATGGAAATGCTCCTGACATTCCTTTTCATTTTCGATATACTGATAGCAGGCGCTCGTTTTGCCGTCAATGACGAATTTACGGACAGTTCCTGCTTCAACAAGTCGGTCAAGCTGGCGGTAAATGGTAGCCATACCAACAGGAGAACCGACAGAACGGAGATAGTTGTCGATTTCCTGCGCACTGGTGTGCTTGTCCTTGTTATTTATAAGGAAATCAAGGAGTTTTTCTTTTTGTGCAGTATTATAACCTGAATCTTTTTTCATAAAATCACCCGAAATATTATACTATATCATTATTTTAACATTTATAGCGATTTTTGTCAAGTGCTGTGAAAATGCCCCTTGCAGTTATACTGTGAGGGGCGGTTTAGTCCAAACAGTATTTCTTTTTATGTCATATACTTTTAGTATAATTTATGGAACTGAGTTTATATTTGGATTTAAGATAATTGACGTCAAATGTCACAAAGTATATTATAAATGTTTGTTAATATTGGGGAATTGTCAATTTGATGTGCAAAATTCATAATTCATTCACTAAAATTAGAGAAAGATATGTTATAATTATTTAAAGATAAAATAGACTAAATGTATAAGCATATTTTATGGGGAGTGAAAATTATGAAAGAAATGCAGAACATACTTCAGAACTACATTTTAAATCATGACAAGCAGAGACGATATGTGTCTGTGCTGACTGCGCTGTCTATACTTGTATCTTTTATTGTGCCTTTTTCTTTAATGGAGAATGCGGAAAGTAAATCAGGGCAGTTGGTATGCAGCGCTTATGAGCATACACATTCGCAGGATTGCTAGCTTCTGGAATGTTCAGAGGAACATGAGCATACGGATGAATGTGTGTCGCTTATATGCACACTTACTAAACATACACATGATAATGAGTGTTATTCTGCGCCTACAGAAGCTGAATCTGTTGAAATTGTAGAAACAACTGAGGCAAGTACTGAAGTTACTGCGGAAAATGACATTACAGAAACTACACCTTCAGATGAAATCATAGATGAGATTTCTGAGGATAACTCTGAGGAAATTTCAGAAGAAACCGAGATGATAGGGGATATTATAGAAGAAACTGAGGAGATAACAGAAGTTATTCCTGAGGGTGAAATTGAAATTATACCTGAGGACGAAATTGAAGTAATGCCTGAGCCTGATATTGATGAAATTATTGAAAGAAATAAGCTTTTTGCGGCTTTTGAGGTTTTCAATACAATGAAAAGAGAGCCAGCAAATATAGAATTAGATGCTGATTCGTGGTTTAAAGCTGATCCTGGTTCTATTCTTGGTGTTGCAACGCATTTCCATGTATTTGCGGATACTGTTTCGTTACAGTCACACGTTCATGGTAACATTGCGACAAATAATCTGCTTAATTGTGGTTCATTTGGTGTATATAACAATAAGCTTAATGGTATGGATTCAACAAATTATATCAGAAATATCGGTGAATATGTAGGACTTGATAATGCTTTCCAAACACAGTTGGTTCTTGGCAGTGATTTTACATATTATCAGTGGTTTAATCATTATATTATCAGAAATAAGCAGACAGGTGCAAGTTATACTATTCCATTTGATAAATTCGGCGGCAGTATGTGGAAATACTTCCCACGAATTATAATTGACAAACCTAATAACCGTACATTAATATTCTCAAGGAACTTGAAAATTTTGAAACCCTTTCTGAAAATATTGCACATCGTGAGGTAAAAGCAAATGTTGGCATATCAGGTAAAGATGATCCAAACAAGCCTCTGACAATTGATTGTAATAATGTTACTGATAAATATGTTTATCAGTATATTAATGCTACTGATGATATGAATATGTGGGGCGGAAATTCTATGAAAGAGATCCGTGTCACAGGTCTTTCTGAAGATCAGTTTCTTTTTGTTACAATTGATCTTACAGGTCATGATAATGCATATTTCAATAAGTCATGGCTGGTTGAAGAACCAAACAGTAGTGGTGATACATTCGGAACAGGTGAAAGCCCACTTTCTGAGGGCGGATGCCGAGTTATATACAATTTTGTAAAAAATGATGGATCCGGTAATTACGTTCCTTTTGACGGAAAGCTTGTTCTTGGTGAACGTAGAAACGGTGCTATTCTTGCGCCTGCTGCAGATGTAAATGGTGCAGGTAATACAAACGGTACTTTTATATGTAAGAATTTTGTAGCTACAGGTGAAACACATCGACTTGATATTATGCAGGAAGGTGAAGAGGATACATTTACAGATTGGCCTTTATTTGAGGAGCCTGTTGAAACAATCAGTGTCAGTGTTAGCAAAATATGGGATGATGGTAGCATACAAACTAATCACAGCGAAGATACGGTTACGGTTCAGCTTTATAAAGGTACAAATTTTGATACTTCAACTCCGATAGGTAATCCTGTGACTATTAAAGGAGGAGACAGTCATACATGGTCAGGTCTTATTAAGCTAAGTAGCGAGCAGAAATATTTTGTAAAAGAAATAGAATATTCCGTTGAAAATGGTGCGATTTACACTGCTACATACGACAATAACGGCAATAATGGCGGAAATATTCAGATTACAAATACAAGACAGGATTTGTCACTTACAGTGAAGAAAGAATGGGTAGGCGAACCGAATACTTCAGTACATGTAAAGCTTTATCAGTCTGCAAAGTCTGACTTGTCAGATAAGAAAGAGCATGGAAATATAACTCTCAGTTCAAGTAATAACTGGACGCATACATGGGAAAATTTACCTTCCGGTTATTATTATTCTGTTGAAGAAACTGCACTTGATGATTACACCATAAGCTATAGCAGCAATAATGGAACTAATCAGGGTAATCAGACAATCATTATTACAAATGTAAAAAATAAAGCTGATATACCAAAGATTGATATATATGTTGAGAAAACATGGAGCGATACAGGACATAGTAATGACAGCGTGGAAGTTGAACTTTATCAGGCGAATCGTGCAGATGCTCCGGAATCAGAATGGACTAAGGTTAGTGGATTTGAAAAAATAACTCTTAATCAGAATAACAGTTGGAAGTATACATTTAAAGATGTTCCAAAGTATGAAGGTGTGTATTACTTTGTCAAGGAAGTAGGTTGTAATACAGCTAATGGAATCAGTTATACAGCGACTTACGATAGAAATGGAGCGAATGATACCAATTCTAATACACCTATTAAAATTACAAATGCACCTCAGAAAATGAATGTCAAAGTCAACAAAATCTGGAGTGATGGAGAGTCTGAACATACTAATGATAAGGTTGTTGTAAATCTGTATAAGTCTTCTGAACCAAATAAAACTGACTTTACTAATGTTGTTGCTATTCGTTCAGCTACGCTTGACATAACTAATAAGTGGAGTTTTAATTGGGAGAATCTTGATAAGGGCGAAAATATTTATTACTATGTCAAAGAAGTTGAAGCTGTTATAAACAATAAAAATTATTGCTATGAAGTAAGCTATTCTGACAATGGTAAAAATAATTCTGCCGAAATTAATATTACCAATACTCAGCGAATGAGCGTCACTGTAAATAAGGTATGGAGTGATGAAAATGCTGACAGCAAGAACGAAATTACAGTTGAACTCTACAAATCATTTAATATGGGACTTGATGTTAATGCTGGAGATTTTTCATCGAAGGAAGAAAATAAAGTTACTAAAGTAAAAGAATTAGATCTCAATAAGGATAACAAATGGACTGCTGTGTTTGAAAACCTGCCCATAAAGGACATAGACACCGCTGATAATAATAAGGAAAAGCTTGTTTACTACTATGTTAAGGAGAAAGATGTTCCTGACGGTTATGCGGTAAGCTATTCCAAGAACGGCGTAAGCTCTATGAACAGAGATATAACAGTGACAAATACAAAGCTTACAGATATTACGATTAAAAAGGTATGGAAAAATGAAAACGGAAATGATATGTCCGATAACTTCCCTGTCAATGAAATCAAATTTAAGCTTTATAGGTACAAATTTGTTCCGCCTACGATAACTAATGAGGAAGGCGAAATTGTTCCTGATGAAGAAGTTGTTAAAGAATTTGAAGAAAATGGTTATAAATATCGTCCGTCAGCGGCAGAAGAAATCGCTGAATATACCATAAACAGTGACGGCGAATGGAAAAAGACAATCGAAAATCTGCCAACAAAGGAGGACGGCTATAAGCTTTACTACTATGTAGAAGAAACTACAGTAATTGATGATTACAGCACATCATATTCCGATGACAATTTCTATGTATCTGACGATACTAAAACAATTATCAATACCAAGAATAAAGATACCGAATTTGCTCTTACTGTAACTAAGACATGGTCAGGAATTGAAGATTACAAATACAAGTTGGATGACGATACAGAATATTCATATGTTGAAGACTATGAAAATCCTGTTCAGGTATGGAATAAGCCTATCACTGTTGTTCTGAAACGTGCAACAGCTGACGCTGACTGGAGTAATGCTGAAATAGAAAAAGAAGTTTCTTTCACAGGCAGCTATACATTTACGGGTTTGCCGATGTATAAAGATAACGATCCAAATCAGCCATACTTCTACAAGGTTTTTGAGGAAAAAGTCAACGGTTATTACACTAACTATAACAATCAGCTGATTCAGCCCTCAGAGACAGGGGACGGCAGTGCTGAAACCGAAATTATCAATACTCATATAAAAAATACTCTTAATATTAGTAAGAAATGGTATGAGGGACAGGAACCAATCAACGGTTCAATTAGCGGTGTTGTTGTTGAGGTTTACCGTAAGCTTGCCGGAGAGAACAAAGAGATTAATAATTCGGGTAATGGACTTGCTGGAGTAGGCGGAAATGATGATATTGGTGCAGATGACGATGAACCCGGTGGTGAAACAGGCGGAATGACAGCATTTAATTTCCAAAATAGTGCTGATAGTGCTTTACCAATACAGTTGGACGCAGATAAGACACTCAGTCAAATAGTTGTACACGTTGAAAATGGAGATTATCCTTATGTTAAAATCTATTTTGACGATGATACCAAATATGTTAAAGTTGGATGGTCAGGCAGCAGTTTTATATATGAAAATGAAAAGGATAGTGCAACTAAAATTCCTGGTGTTACAGCTTTGACTGATGCTAATGGAAATGTAACATTAACTTTTGATGAATCATTTACGTCACAAGGAACAGTTTATGTTAAATGTGATAGCAACAATCCTACATCAGGTACAGTAGAAATTACCTACGCAGGTTCTGGAACGACAACAACTCCTACAACCCCTACAACACCTGAACAACCCGAAGAAACAACAGCTTCTACAACAAAGGCTAATGACAATAATAAGATGAATGGTACAGTAACGCCTGCCGGTTCTAATTATAATGTGGTTCTTCCACAGGCTTCTAACGAGTTTTATATCAACGTAGAGCTTCCGAATAACGTTGCGTATGCTAACGGCGGCCTTGGTACATCTATTAAGCTTGATGGTAACTATTACTGGGTAAATCTTGGTTGGGATACTTCAAGCAGCGGCGCTATTAAGATTAAAATACCTGACAGTTTCAGTAACTGCTCACTTGACGGTAATGCTGTCGAAGATGATGATATTATTAATAAGCTTAAAGAAAAGCTTTCGACAGTTAAAGAATATCAGGGGCAGATTTGGTACGCTAAAGATGTAAACGGAACTGAAATATCTGATAAGTCGGGCATTAAAATCACAGAAGTATATGTTTTGAATGGTAGTTCTACAACAGAAAAAGAAGAAACATCTACAGAAACGCAGACAACAGTTGAAACAACTCCTTCTACACCTTCTGGTACAAGTACAATAACATGGAACAAAAACGACGCAGCAGCACCAAATCAACTATAACTAAGATAGAGGTTATAGGAAATAATCTGTATGGACAATTAGTATTAAATAATGATAAGTGTTATTTAGAATATTACAGTTCAGGTGAAAGAAAAGAATTTACTCCAAATGATAGTGGCGTTTTCGTAGGAAAGAATGGTTCTATTGCTAATAATGCTATAACAAGTGTTTCAGCGGATGATAGCACTTGGACACAAATCATCTTCCACTGCACAGAAACAACCTCTAACTATAACCTGTCGAGTACTTCTGTTAAGGCTGCTTGGCGAGCAAATTCAAACAACGCAGCAACTGCATTAACAGGCAGAAACAAATTCTTCTCAGCGGTTAATCTGGTGTACGGCTCAACGCTGAAAAAGGCACAGAATGTTTCGACATCCATGGAGTTTGTTAAGGATGATGCAATCTATGATACTGATTATAAAACTACACTGGTTTCATCAGGTGCTTTGTCACAGTATAACGATGGACAGTTAGAAAAAATTGAAGTTGTTTATACACC
>JAFXAJ010000105.1 GCA_017517145.1 Ruminococcus sp. | reverse complement strand
TTCCACAAATCCCTTTACCGTAAAATTTTCGGGATTATCTTCTGAGCCAAAGGATATAACAGAGCCGATTTCTATATTCGAAGCCGCTTTCAAGCCGTAAGGAATATAGATTTCGCCTTCTTCAAGTGGTTCGGGATTATCATTATACGCTGTGACATTTTTATTGAATACACGGTAAATATCCTCAGTTTCTCTGTATAAAAAGAATATCTGCGATAGTTTCTGTTCTTCAGTCCTTGCATTTTCAGTGATTATACATTCCGTTTCGATAACGTCTGTAACATCGGGGTGCTTTGCAATTTCCTCTGCAATATTGTCCTGCAAATTCCGCTTATTTGCAAAAGCAGTAAATGTAGGCGTATCTGCGTAGATGTGGGAACGCTCAAGGGAACGGTCAATATTGTCATTGTTGCTTACCGTACCCGCAAATGAAAATACGATAATTGCTGTAAGGGCAATAATGCTCTTGAATGCACCTTTTTTGTGTTTTATATTGGCTAATAAAATCTTTAAAATATCCATACCGCACCTCACCATTCCATAGACGCAAGCCATGCATTAACCTGAGTTTCACGGCTTTTTTCAGTTTCGGCAGTATATGGCGGAAGGTCAAGAGTTCCGATAACAGCACCGTCAGCAATATAGATTATTCTATTTGCACGTGTGGCGGCACGGCTGTCATGAGTAACCATAAGTATGCTCTGCCCGTTATTATTAAGCTCTGTAAGAAGATTCAGAACTTCGGTAGTATTCTTTTTATTGAGTGCACCTGTAGGCTCATCGGCAAAAAGGAACTTCGGGTTATTTATAACAGCACGTGCAATTGCACAACGCTGCTGTTCACCGCCGGAGCACTGGGAGGGCAGCTGATTTTTTATATCAGATACGCCCATTTTTTCAAGCAGTTCATCAGCACGTTTGTTAATCTCATTATAAGAAACTGTTTTGTTGAGATAACCTGATACGGTAACATTTTCATACAGCGAAAGATTGCTTACAAGATGAATCTGCTGAAAAATAAAGCCGAAATCGCCATGACGGAGTAAAGCAAGCTTTTTTTCGGGAAGTTTTACAATGTCCTTACCGTCATATATTACCGAGCCGCCCGTGGCTCGATCCATACCGCTTAAAGCATATAGCAGGGTAGATTTTCCTGAGCCGGAAGCGCCCATAACAACTGTAAAATCTCCCTCAAATATATCAAGGTCAAGATTTGACAGAACGTGATTCTGTAAACCGTTATGTGCGAAGCTTTTGCAAAGTCCCTTTGCGGATAAAATTGGTTTTTTCATAATTTCATTACCTTTCTTCATTGGGGAAATCCATTTATTGGAATCCATGAAATATCTTACATTTATATTTTACCGCAAAACTTATTAAGAAGTAATTAAGGAAAAATTATTCTTATCTGAAATCCGTCAGGAAGATTTTCAGCATAGACATTTCCTCCCGATTGTGTTACAACATATTTCACGATGTACAAGCCTAAGCCTGCACCGTTTTCCTTTCCAGTATGACTGCCGCGATAGAATTTGTCAAAGATAAAGGGGATTTTCTCATCGGGAATACCCTTGCCGAAGTCACGGAAAACAATTTCCGCACCATTTTCTGTCTTGATGGCAGAAATTTCAATGTCAGTTTTTGCATACTTTGCCGCATTGCTTACGATATTTTCAAAAACCTGTGTAAGCCTGCTTCTGTCAACGTTTATGTCAATTAATTGTGGGGGAAGATTAAGGCGGATATTATTCCGTGCTGAAATTTCCGGCACAGTATCTTTAATAAAACCGCAAAGTTCAAATTTTGTGGGATTCATTTTCAGCTTATCAAGGTCGGAAATTGAGTGTAAAAGCATATCGTTTGTAAGTGCTGCAACTTCATCGCATTTACGCATAATAACGCCGAGATATTTTGCACGCTTTTCGGGAGTAGCGTCCATACCTGCTTCAAGTCCCTCAGCATAAGCATGAATTGACGCAACGGGAGTTTTTATATCATGGGAAAGTGAAGCGATAACTATTTTATTGTTTTCTATTGCTTCCTTTTCGCAGGCACGTGCCGAGGAAATTTCACGACGCATACAATCGAATGCCCATGTGAATTTACCGAAATAATTTGTACGCTCATAATTAAGCGGCAGGTCGAAATCTCCGCCTGTAATACGCTCCGCAAAGACTGTCAGCTTTTCAAATGGACGGAGAATTGCAAACCATATATACATAAAAACAAAAGAAATAAAAACTGCACATACACCGAAATTTATCCAGAGAAAAGGTGTATTTTTATTGTCGTCGGGAGTATATTCAGATAAGGCGGTTTTAAGTTCGTTTGCACGGATTTCCGCTGTAGCCGTATCACCGTTTGTAATAAGCTGTTCAATTTCGTTTGCCGCAACAATATAGCTGCCGAAATCAATTTCAGAGGGCTTGTCTGCCCAATTGCAAAGACAGGCTGTAATAACGGCAAGCAAACCTATAAATACTATAGCGGCTGTTAAAAGGTATCGTTTCATTCTTTTACCTCCAGCATATAACCGACTTTGTATACAGTCTTGATGTATTTTGGCTGTGCAGGGTTTTCTTCCAGTTTTTCACGAAGCCAGCGTATATGTACTGTCAGCGTTG
>JAFXAJ010000104.1 GCA_017517145.1 Ruminococcus sp. | reverse complement strand
GGCACGTTTTTTAATGCCTATTAATTGACGCATTTATAAACAAGTCGTTTTTTTGTTGAATTAAGATAAAAAATATTTAGAATATTTTGAAAAAGTATTGACAAATGCACATAGATGTGTTATTATATATACTGTATATGAAATATGAATATTCGTATACGAATAGTATTGCGATAAATGGACTGCACTGCATTTATCGTTTGTTCTTATGAGAGGGTGTATAAAATGAATAAGAAATCAGTAAAAAAATTTGCAGCAGGTCTGCTTTCGGCGGCTATGCTTGCAACCGCAGCAACAGGTGCAATTATGCCTGTTTACACATCAGGAGCTGAATTGATTCGTCAGAGCGATTTTGAAAAGGGTGAGTTTGCACCTTGGGCTTCTGTTGAAAGTGGTGACGCTAAACAGAGTTTGTCTGTATTGGACGGAAAGCTTGTCGTTAATGTTATTAATAATACCGGCGGCGATGGCAGATGGGATTTGCGGCTTCGCCACAGAGGTTTTGCCATTGCCAAAGATCATGAGTATGAGATTAAATGTGAAATTACAGCCGATAAGGACGGTTACATTTATTCAAATATAGCAGATTATTCTGGCGCGGATGCTGTATGGTCTCATCTCGGCGGTAAGGAATGGACACCGCTGAAAGTTAAAGCAGGCGAGAAATACGAAATAAAGACAACTTTCAAGGCTGAAATGAGCATAGAGAATGCTGAGTGGTCATTCCAGTATGCCGATAGTCTGGGACTTATCGACAGCGCTGACACAGGAATGCCCAACGGTTCAACTATTACATTTGATAATCTTTCAATTAACTGCCTTACAGACGATGAATCAGGCAATTGTCTGAGAGAAATTGATACTGTTGAAACTGCCGAAAATCAGCTTTTCAAACAGGTTGACTTTAATAACGGCGCTTACAGTCCTTGGATTCCTCTTGCATCTGAGAGTACAAAGCAGAATTTATCAATCAGAGATGGCAAGCTTTATGTTGAGGTTGTTGACAACAAGGGTGATGAAGCAAGATGGGATCTTCAGTTACAGCACAGAGGCCTCAGAGTTTTTGCCGGTAATACTTACAAAATAAGCGGTGAAATTACCTGTGACAAGGACGGTTATATCTACGCAAGAATAGGCAACATAGGCGCAAGTGAAGATGTATGGCATCATTTATCAGGTGAGGAATGGGTTCCTGCAAAGCTGAAAGCAGGCGAAGTATTTAAGTTTACTGAATATTTCGTTTGTAAGACAGAAATGGAAGATGCTGTTTTTGCCTTTGAATATGCTGACAATAACGGATATTTAGAAAATAGTGACACAGGTATTCCTTCAGGTGCAGTTATGATATTTGATAATCTTTCACTGGAGGATGTTACAGGAATTGAGGAGATTCCTGTAACTACAACAAAGCCTGCAACTACAACTACTACAAAGGCAACCACAACAACTTTAACTACTACCAACCCCCCAAAAAACGAAGAACTGAAATATAGCGTCAGCATTGACAGCAAAGCTGCCAAAACAATTTATAATATCGGCGAGGAGCTTGCTCTTGAAGGTGTTAAAATATCAGGAAGAGTCACAGGTGAAAACTTGAACGGAGATATTTTCGGACAAGAGTTGACTTCCCTCGTTAAAAGTGGTACTGTAAAAGTTCATACTTCGGAATACAACAAGGATGTACCCGGAACATACAAAATTTATGTAACTTTCGGCACAGCTATTGATTCTTATGAGGTTTGTGTTGTGGAGAGTGCAGCAACTACAACTGCAACAACAAATCCTGCGACTACCACCACAACAACTACGACTACTATAAGTACTATTGTATACGGCGATGCAAACTGCGACGGAAAGGTATCAATTGCAGACGCTACAGCGATACTTCAGGCATTGGGTAATAATGACTCATTTGCACTTACAAAGCAGGGTGAATTAAATGCCGATGTAATTGATGCGGGCGGCGGACTTTCTGCTGCTGACGCTGTTGCTATTCAGGCAGTGGACGCTAAGCTTATCAGTGAAGATTCACTTCCCATGAAGCAGGCGGATTTTGAAAAGGCGATGAAGTGATTTACGCTTAATAATGCTTAAAATAAAGGGCACTTAGGTGCCCTTTTTTGTTGGAATTAATACCTTTTAAACACTTGCAATTTATTGTAAAACGTGATATAATAAAATAGTGTAGTTATGCGCTGATGCGTTATTTTAATTGAAAGAAGGCGATTTGGTGATAAAAAGCATGACAGGCTATGGCAGGTCACAGAAAATACTCAACGGTAGAGATATACTCGTCGAAATACGTTCCGTGAATCATAGGTATTACGAGTATAATTCCCGTGTGCCCAGAGCTTATAATTATATTGATGAAAAGCTGAAAGTGCTGCTTAAATCAGGCATTACCAGAGGTAAAGTCGATGTATCTGTTACTATCAGCAACATCGAGGGCAGAGATACCGAAGTTGCTCTTAATAAAGGCGTTGCAGAAGGATATATCAAGGCTCTCAGAAGTGCCGCTGATGAACTCGGAGTAGCCGACGACCTTACACTGTCAAATCTTATAAGACTTCCCGATGTGTTTATAGTGCAGAAAACTCCCGATAATGAGGACGAGGTGTGGAGTGATGTTTCACAGGTAGCGGAAGAAGCTCTCAGCCGCTTTGTGACTATGCGTGAGACAGAGGGCGAAAAAATGCGCCTTGATGTGCTGCATAAAGCTGATTGTATACTCGATATGGTCGCTAAGGTTGAGGAATTATCTCCCCAGACTGTGGAGAATTACCGTGAACGGCTTTACAAAAAGCTCAGCGAAATACTGGAAAGCAAGGACGTTGACCAGCAGAGAATCATAACGGAAGCAGCTGTTTTTGCGGAAAAAATCGCCGTAGACGAGGAAACCGTCCGTCTCAGAAGCCATATTTCTCAGCTTCGTGAGCTTGTAAATTCAAATGAAAGTATTGGCAGAAAGCTTGATTTCATTGTGCAGGAAATGAACCGTGAAGTGAATACAATCGGCTCAAAGGCACAGGATCTGAACATAACGAAAATCGTTGTGGATATGAAGGCTGAACTGGAAAAAATACGTGAACAGATTCAGAATATAGAGTAAAGATATGAAAATGATAAATATAGGCTACGGAAATATGATTTCCGCAGAGAGAATTGTATCAGTCATAAGTCCCGAATCCGCTCCTATAAAGCGTCTTGTTCAGGAGGCTAAGGATGACGGCAGGGCAATTGACGCTACTTATGGAAGAAAGACAAGGGCAGTTATTGTCATGGACAGCGGACATATAATATTGTCGTCGCTGATAACTGATACCCTTGCTTCAAGAATAAATGAAAACGGAGGTTCCGAAGCAGATGAATAAAGGCAGACTTATCGTGTTTTCAGCACCCTCAGGATGCGGAAAGGGCACAATGCTGGCGGAAATTTTAAAGGATAACAGCTTCCGCTGTTCCGTTTCTACCACCACAAGAGCGCCCAGAGAAGGCGAGATTGACGGCGTGAACTACTTCTTTATCAGCAAGGAGGAGTTTGAGTCAAAGGTTTCAAATGACGAATTTCTTGAGTATGCGGAGTATTGTGAAAATTTCTATGGTACTCTCAAAACAGAAGTTGATTCCTACCTTGAACAGGGTATAAATGTTATACTGGAAATTGAGGTACAGGGTGCAATGAAGGTGCGTGAGCTTCGTCCCGATGCTGTTTTCGTGTTCATCGCTCCTCCTTCGGTAAATGAGCTTCGCCGCCGCCTTAATAAGAGAGGTACGGAGACTCAGGAGGTTATAGAAAAGCGTATCGCTGCGGCAGTTACAGAATTGCCGTATATGGATAAATATGATTATATAATTGTTAATGATGCTCTGGAGGATGCTGTAAGTGATTTCTTTGCGGTAATTCGCTCTGAAATGCTTAAAACATCTTCACAGGCTGAATTTATAGAGGAGGTTATCAAAAATGCTTAGACCTGCAGTAAACCAGATAATTTCAAAGAATGAGAGCTGTTATTCTCTCGTAATTGCTGTTGCAAAGCGTGCAAGAGAGATTTCTGAGGAGCTTTACAAAAACGGTGAAACTCTCGAAGAAAAGCCCGTAAAGACAGCTGTCGAGGAGCTTGCAAGCGGAAAAAGCAAAATTGTAAGCACAGTCGGCGAGGAATAATTCTTGATAGCGGAAATCGCTGTCAGCGGCACTTCCTACTCATTCGATACTCTTTTCAGCTACCGTGTCAAAGCGGATATGAAGCTGAAAAGAGGCTGTCGTGTACTTGTTCCCTTTGGCAGAGGAAATCGGCGCAGAATCGGCATGGTAATGGGGATTTCCGAGGGTGATGAAACCTCTTTGAAGCCTGTTGCAGCCGTGATTGACCCCGAACCTGTGCTGAATGAGGAGCTGCTGAAGCTTGCGGAATATCTCCGTGAGCATACCTTCTGCACGATGTATGACGGCGTAAAAACTATGCTGCCGCCTGCAATGACCGTGAGAGCTGAGGAAAATTTCCGCCTTGTAAAGGGATTTTCCGACAAGTCTGCTCTTTCCGAAGAAGCGGCGGAGCTTATGGATATACTATGTTCTCTTGAAGATAAGAGCATAATAACCGAGCTGCTGAAAAATTACATGGTGGATAACGGCAGACGGTACGTTGACGAGCTTATCGAAGCAGGAGCGCTCAGCTCCGAAAATACTTTCAGGCAGACTGTGGGAGATTCTACGGTGAGAATGATACGTCTCAGCTACGAATTTCTCTGCAATCCCACTGCATTTACCCTTACTCCGAAACAGGAGAGGGCAGCGGATTTTCTCCGTGAATGGGGTGCGGCATCGGTTAAAGAAGCGGCATATATGTGCGGCTTTACCGAATCGGTGTTCAAGCGTCTTGTGGCAAACGGAGCTG
Organism: Ruminococcus sp.; assembly: GCA_017517145.1. Lineage (GTDB taxonomy): Bacteria > Bacillota > Clostridia > Oscillospirales > Ruminococcaceae > Ruminococcus. The sequence continues at coordinate 10,923 of JAFXAJ010000104.1, read as the reverse complement.
CTGAGGAATATGAGATGGAACAGCTGCGAGGTGTGGAGGAAGGTGCGGAGGAATCAATAAATCCCGACGATGTCATTCTTTCATCGGAACAGCAGTCAGTCCATGACGAGGTGTTTCAGCGGATAACCGAAAAAAAAGCAGGAGTATTTCTGCTTCACGGAGTTACGGGAAGCGGCAAGACATCTGTTTTTGAAAAATTGATACACAATACAGTTAAGCTGGGACGCAGGGCAATGCTCCTGATACCTGAAATAGGGCTTACACCGCAGGTTCTCAGGCGGTTCAGGTCACTTTTCGGAGAAAGGGTAGCTGTGATTCACAGCGGCTTGTCACTGGGGCAAAGGCTTGACGAATACAAGAGAATAAAACGAGGGGATGCGGACATCATAATCGGTACAAGAAGTGCCGTGTTTGCCCCCGCTGAAAATATAGGACTTATTATAATTGACGAAGAAGGCGAAAGGTCTTACAAATCCGACAGTTCGCCAAGGTATCATGTCCACGACATCGCAAAGAAGCGATGCGGATTCCATGGTGCGGCGCTGCTTCTGGCATCTGCCACACCGTCGGTAGAGAGCTATTATCTGGCGGAAAGAGGGGTATATAAGCTCCTTGAGATGAAAAACCGCTACAACGCTGCTCCGCTGCCCGATGTGGAAATTGTGGATATGAACGAGGAACGAATGGCAGGAAATCCTACAGAATTCAGTCAGCGGTTGGTAGATGAGGTAAATGCCAATCTGAAAAGGGGCGAGCAGAGTATTCTCCTGCTCAACCGCAGGGGCTTCCACACGATTATAAGCTGTGTGGACTGTTATCAGCCTGTATATTGCCCCAATTGCTCCGTTCCGCTGACCTATCACAAGAAAAACGGCAAGCTTATGTGCCACTACTGCGGATTTGCACAGGATCCCGTTAAGCAGTGCCCGAAATGCGGTTCTGAAAGACTGAAAAGCATGGGGTTTGGTACTCAGCGCCTTGAGGAGGAGCTTAAAATGTTCTTCCCTGCCGCACGTATACTCCGTATGGATGCGGATACGACTTTTTCCCGATATTCCTACGAAAAAGGCTTCAATGAGTTCAAAAACGGCGAGTACGATATAATGGTGGGAACTCAGATGATTGGCAAGGGACTTGATTTCCCTAATGTCACTCTGGTGGGAGTCCTTTCCATTGACAAGGCGCTGTATGCAGGGGATTTCCGAAGCTATGAGAGGACATTTTCCCTGATAACGCAGGTTGTTGGCAGAAGCGGACGTGGAAACCGCAGCGGCAGAGCTATCTTGCAGACTTTTATGCCTGAGCATTATATAATGAATCTGGCGGCGGCGCAGGACTACAGCGGCTTCTACAGGGAGGAAATCACAATCCGACGAACGCTGATATTTCCGCCTCTGTGCGATATGTGTATTTTCTGCTTTGCAGGAGATGAGGAAAACGGCGTAAAAAGAGGAGCAGATGCGATAATTGCTCTTATGAATGAAAAATTAAGACAATTGCAGCCGAAAACTCCTGTCCGTGTGCTTGGACCTGTAAGAGCTTCCTACGGCAGACTGAATGGAAAATTCCGTTGGCGGATAATTATGAAATGCAAGAATACCGCAGAAATGCGTAGTTTTATCAGCGAAATCCTCATTGAAGGAGCTAAGCTGAAAGAGATGAAAAAAATAACCTTCTACGCCGATATTAATGGTGACGTGGGGGTATAAAGAGGAAAGAAAAATGGCATACAGAAAAATTTTAACAGATAAAGACGAGTCGCTTCACAAGGTTTGTCGTCCTGTGGAGAAGTTTGATAATAAACTGGCAATTCTCCTTGACGATATGCATGAAACCCTTGATAAGGCTCAGGGCGCAGGACTGGCAGGACCGCAGGTAGGTATTTGCCGCAGACTTTTCATTATGCACCTTGACGAAGGTTCCGTAGAGGCTGTAAATCCCGAAATACTGGTAAAAAAGGGTAAACAGCGTGTGCAGGAGGGCTGCCTTTCATGTCCTAATGTCTGGGGCTATGTTACCCGTCCTGAAACAGTTGTTCTGAAAGCGCAGGACAGAAACGGCAACTGGTACGAGCGCGAATTCACAGGTATGGGCGCACAGTGCGTATGTCACGAAACTGACCATCTGGACGGTCACGTGTTTACCGAAATCGTTGAGGAATTTTTCATACCTGAGGAGGACTGACCTTGAAGATAGTATTTATGGGAACTCCTGATTTTGCAGTACCCTGTCTAAGAGTATTGGCGGAGTCGGAACATGAAGTTGCCGCAGTATTTACTCAGCCCGACAAACCAAAGGGCAGAGGCTACAAGATGATACCTACTCCCGTCAAGGCGGCGGCAGAGGAATACGGGCTCCCCGTATATCAGCCATTATCCCTGAGAAAAGGGGAGGACGCTGAAAGTTCCATGGAGATTTTGAACAATATTGCTCCTGACCTTATAGTTGTAACGGCTTATGGTCAGATTCTCCCGAAGGAAATTCTGGAACTGCCGAAGCACGGCTGTATAAATATTCATGCTTCACTGTTGCCGAAATACAGAGGAGCAGCTCCCATAAACTGGGTGCTTCTCAATGGTGAAAAGACCACTGGTGTAACGTCCATGCAGATGAGCGAGGGGCTTGACACAGGTGATATGCTTATTAAAAAATCTACTGATATAGGCGAAAACGAGACATATTCACAGCTTTACAGCCGCCTTGCAGATATGGGCGGTCAGGTTCTGAAGGAGACGATTGCGGCTCTTGAAAAAGGCGAACTTTCTCCCGAAAAGCAGGACGATTCATTAAGCTGTTATTCTCCTATGATTAAAAAGGAGATGAGCAGTCTTGATTTCACAAAGTCAGCAGAGAAAATTCACAATACAATCAGAGGCGTTACTGGTTTTACCATGATGAACGGCAAGCGTTTAAAGGTATTTGCCTCTGAAATTTCGCACAATATTGCTCACGGCGAAGCAGGCACAATTGTGGATGCAGAAAAATTCGCAGTCAGCTGCGATGACGGAGTTGTGCTGTTTACGGAAATTCAGCTTGAAGGCTCAAAGCGTATGAAAACGGCTGATTTTCTCCGTGGCAGAAAGCTTGAAAAGGGCGCAAAACTGGGATAAAAGGAGATTTCAATGAACGATTTGCTTCTCTTGTTGGGAATGATGATTCTTCCCATTATTGCACAGCTGGGCGTGACCGGCACATTCAATAAATACAGCGGAGTAAGTTCCTCACGTGGAATTACCGCAGAGCAGGCGGCAAGAATGATACTTGACAGCAATGGTCTGTACAATATCCGCATCAAGCGTGTATCAGGACATCTCAGCGACCACTTTTCCATGAAGGAAGGGGTTATAAGGCTGTCTGACTCGGTATACGGCAGCACATCAATTGCGGCAATCGGAGTTGCGGCTCACGAGTGCGGTCATGCCTGTCAGCACGCTGAAAAATATGCTCCTATCGTGATACGTTCCGCAATTGTACCTGCGGTGAATATATGCTCTCAACTGTGGTATCTTGTGTTTATTCTTGGCGTATTCATGTTTGAAACTTTCGGATTCCTCACCTATGTGGGAATTGCCATGTTCGGTGCAGTAGTGCTATTTCAGCTTGTAACTCTCCCCACAGAGCTTGATGCAAGCCACAGAGCGCTGAAAACCCTAGAGGGGCAGTATATCCTTGAAAAAGATGAAATCTCAAAAGCGAGAAAAGTGCTGACAGCGGCAGCTATGACTTATGTTACAGCCCTTGTGACTTCCCTTATGCAGCTGCTTAGACTTATTCTGAGAGTGAGAAGTGATAGATAATGGCAGACGCAAGATATACGGCGGCAAAGCTTCTTGACAAGACGCTGAAAAACGGCAGCTATTCCAATATTCAGCTGAACAGCGGACTGGAGCGTTCCGACCTTGACGGACAGGGGAAAAAGCTCTGTACTGCGATATATTATGGTGTTATTCAGCGCAAGCTTACTCTTGATTATATTTTAGCACAATATTGCTCACGTCCTCTTGAAAAAATGGATAGCATTGTAGTGAATATTCTCCGCTGCGGAGTATATCAGCTGCTCTATATGGACAGTATTCCCGATAATGCGGCGGTAAACGAGAGTGTGCGCCTTGCAAAGCAGTTCGGCAAGACAAGTGCTTCCGGCATGGTAAACGCTGTTCTGAGAAGTTTTATAAGAGATGGTAAAAATATTTTTAAAAAGGCTGAAAATAACCGTATAAAGCGTTTTTCTGTGATGTATTCCATGCCTGTTGAATTGGTTGAAAGCCTTGTGTCGGATTATGGTGAAGAAACTTTTGTGAAATTTGCGGAACATTCCGTAAAGGACGGAAATTTCACGTATATCCGCAGAAATCCGCTGAAATGTACCCACGAGGAGCTGACGGCTGCTCTTGATGTTCAGCTTTACACGGAGGATAATCTCTGTTACAGGTTCAGCGGAGGAATAACCGGCACAAGTGCCTTTAAATCGGGATATTTTCATGTTCAGGATATTTCCTCCCAATTGTGCTGCATGATACTTGCACCTACGGAAAATGACCGTGTACTTGATATATGCGCTGCTCCCGGCGGCAAGACATTCACCATGGCTGAAATGATGAATGGCAAGGGGGAAATCTATGCTTTTGACCTCCACGAAAAGCGGGTGAAGCTTATCCGTGAGGGGGCTGAACGTCTGGGTCTTGGCAATATATCTGCAAAAACAGGCGACGCTTCGGTGTATAATCCAGACATACCGAAATGTACAAAAATACTCTGTGATGTTCCCTGTTCGGGGTTCGGAGTTATTTCCCATAAGCCGGAAATCCGCTACAAGAGCTTATCAGAGTTTGAGCGTCTGCCTGAAATCCAGTATGCCATAGCTGAAAATGCTTTGAACTATCTTGCGGTGGGAGGAGAAATGGTATACTCCACCTGTACTGTGAGGAAAGCGGAAAATGAAGCGGTAGTTGAAAAGCTTCTGAAAAATCATCCTGAACTTGAACTGGCAGAGATACCGCAGCTTTACGGCAGAAGCTTCAGCAATCCTGTAACATTTTTCCCCGACATTTTCGACGGCGACGGATTCTTTGCGGCAAAGCTGAAAAAAGTAAAATAAGAAGGTGAACCATTGGAAAAAATTGATATTCTAAGCCTTGATTTGAAGGAACTTGAAGCTGCCCTTGTTGAAATGGGAGAAAAGAAATTCAGAGCAAAGCAGATTTTTCAATGGCTTCATATAAAAAAGGTCTTTGATTTTGAAAAAATGACTGATATTTCTGCACAATTAAGACAGCAGCTCAAAGAAAAATTTTATGCAAATGGACTATTTGTGCAGAAAAGACTTGAATCTTGTATAGATAATACGGTAAAATATCTATATAGGCTTTCTGATGGGAATTTTGTCGAAACTGTTCTCATGGAGTACAGCTACGGTTACAGCCTGTGTATCTCAACTCAGGTAGGCTGCAAAATGGGATGCCGCTTCTGCGCTTCCGCTATTGCCGGATTTGTCCGTAACCTTGAACCCTCAGAAATGCTCATGCAGATTTATGAAACGGAGAAAAATTCCGGAGTTAAAATTTCCGGTCTGGTACTTATGGGTATCGGTGAGCCGCTGGATAACTACGATAATGTGCTGAAATTCCTCGGACTTCTCTCCCACAAGGACGGAAATAATTTCAGTCTCCGTCACGTTTCCCTTTCAACCTGCGGAATCGTGCCTAAAATCTATGAGCTGGCTGATTTAAAATTAGGGCTTACACTCTGTATTTCCCTGCACAGTTCGGAAAATTCAGCAAGAAGTGAAATAATGCCCGTTAACAGAACATATAATATAGAAAAGCTCCTTGATGCCTGCCGTCACTATATTTCCGCAACAGGACGGCGCATAACCTTTGAGTATGCGGTTATGGACAATGTAAATTCCGCTGAAAGGGATGCGGACAGGCTGGCAGAGTTGCTGCGCGGCATAAATTGTCACGTGAACCTTATCCCTGTTAATAAGGTAAAGGAACGAAAATACACCACTGCAAGGACGGCTGTTGCGGATTTTGCAAAACGGCTTGAAAAGCGTGGTATCAACGCTACCGTCAGGAGAACCCTCGGCAGCGATATAGAGGCGGCGTGCGGTCAGCTCAGGCGTGACGCTGCGAACCAATCGGCAGAGATGTGAAATCTGCCATAAACGGAGGTGCGTATGAATGAGATTCAGATTCGGCACGGATATTGGTCTGAAGCGTGACGAAAATCAGGACGCAGTCAGATGCGAGTATTTCGGCCATAATATACTTGCCGTTGTATGTGACGGCATGGGCGGTGAACGTGCCGGCAGAGAAGCAAGCGCTATCGCCATAAATGAATTTTTTCAAAGATTTTCAGACGGTTACAGCGAAAGCCTCACAGAGGACGATATAAGAAAGCTTCTTATATCTTCAATTTCAGCTGCAAATTCCGTTATATATACCAGAGCAAGAATGGATTTCAAAAATTTTGGCATGGGTACAACCTGCGTGGCTGCATTTGTGACATCAGATACAGTATATATCGCAAATGTAGGCGACAGCCGAGCATATCTCATAGCTGAAAACGGTCTGTGCTGTATAACTACCGACCACAATGTAGCCTCCCTGCTCTATGAACAGGGGAAAATAACGGAATCGGAAATGGCTGTTCATCCCCAGAAGCACATGCTCACAAGAGCTGTTGGTGTGGAAAAAACAGTTCTGACCGATACATTTATACTGACCTATGAAGATAAAATCAGTCTGCTGCTTTGTTCTGACGGTTTGTCGGGATATTGCAGTGATGATGAAATATATGACGTATTATCTGAGACAGATTTTGATTCAGCGGCGGAATCCCTCATACAGCTTGCTCTCAATAAGGGCGGTAGAGATAACGTAACAGTGGCAGTTATAAGCAGTTGACAAGTTTGCAATTAAATTTAAATATAAATCAGATCCGTCAAGGACATTTGCGGGTCGGAAAAGGAAGGGTAAGGCAATGGATAAATACATTGGCAAAAAGCTTGACGGCAGATATGAAATTACCGAGCTTATCGGCGTCGGCGGTATGGCTGAGGTTTATAAGGGCGTTGATGTTATCGACAATAAACCTGTAGCTATCAAGATTCTCAAGAAGGAATATGCGGAAAATGAGGAATTCCTCCGCCGTTTCCGCAATGAGTCAAAGGCTATAGCAGTTCTTTCTCATCCCAATATTGTAAAGATATATGATGTAGGCTTCTCTGATAAGCTCCAGTATATCGTTATGGAGTATATTGACGGTATCACCCTTAAAGAGTATATCGAGGAGGAAAAGGTTCTTACATGGAAGGATACGGTTCATTTCGTTATCCAGATTCTCAGAGCGCTTCAGCACGCTCATGACAAGGGTATCGTTCACCGTGACATCAAGCCGCAGAATATCATGATGTTCAGTGACGGTACAATCAAGGTCATGGATTTCGGCATTGCCAAGTTTGCTCGTGAGGACGGCAAGACAGCTACCGATCAGGCTATCGGCAGTGTTCACTATATCAGTCCTGAGCAGGCAAGCGGTGCTGTTACAGACGCTAAGAGCGATATTTATTCCGTAGGCGCTATGATGTACGAAATGCTGTCAGGCAGAAAGCCCTTTGACAGCGATAATCCCGTAGCAATCGCAGTTATGCACATGCAGGATATTCCTGAACGTCCCAGAGCAATTAACCCTGCGATTCCTGACGGACTTGAGGAGATAATTCTCAAGGCTATGGAAAAAGCTCCTGAAAACAGATACCGCAATACAGGAGCAATGATTTCTGATATTGAAAAGTTCAAGTCAAATCCCTCCATGACTTTCGGTTATTACCGTGAGGAGGAGGTTGACGATAACGCTGATACACAGTATTATGCAGGAAATATCGAGCTTCCCCCTGCCGATGAAGCTCCCGTTTCACAGCAGCCTGCCTATGCAGCAGCCGCAGGAGGCAGATATCCCCAGAGAAATCAGCCTTACGGAAATATTGATGATTATTATGATGACTACGACGACGATGATGACGATGACGAAGAGGAGGAGCGTTCTTCTTTGGTAGTTCCTGTACTTACAGCAATCGTGGTAGTAGTAATTATTGTAGGTGTAATCCTCATTTCTATGCTCTTTATGGATAAGATAAAGGATACACAGAATACAAACGACTGGACAATGCCTGACGTTGTTGGTATGGACTACGAGGACGCAAGAAGCCAGTGGGGTGACAATATCAAGTTCCAGGAAAAGGGACAGGAGTTCAACGAAGCTGAAGTCGGCGTTATTATTTCACAGTCAATTGAACCCGGTATGGAATTCAAGAAGGGTGATATTCTTAACGTTGTAATCAGTAAGGGTATGGAAAAAGCAGAAGTTCCCGATGTTACCGATAAGAACGTCGAGCTTGCTAAGGATATGATTAAGCAGGCAGGATTTACACCTGAAATAAGAAATTCCTCCAGTACAGAAATCAAGAAGGGCAATGTCATAAAGACAGAGCCTGAAGCAGGTCAGGAAGCACACAAAGGTTCAACAATTATCCTGTATGTAAGCCTTGGAGAGGAAGCAGGACAGGTTGAAATTGACAACTGGGTTGGTATGTCAGTAGATGAAGCTTCCATGCTTGCTGATTATAAGGGACTCAAGGTAAAGACAAAGGGCGAAGCGTCATACGAGCCTGAGGGACAGGTAATTAAAATGTCCATCGAAGAAGGCGAAAAGGTAGAAAAGGGCACTGAAATTACACTGACTTTCAGTAACGGCAAGAAGCCCGATGGTAAAGTAAATGTAACTTTCGACTTCCCCATAGAAGCAAACGGACGTTTTGTAATTGCCTTTATGGTGCAGAAGGAGGACGGAACTCCCGATATTCAGGAGACAGGTACTTTCTATTGTCCCGAATATGCACAGATAACATGGCCCGTTATCGGTTCAGGTGAAAATGTAAACGTAACAGCAACAATCATGAACCTTAGCAATGAGAAACGTGCTACAATCGGAACATACAGCTTTAACTTCGCAGAGGGAACATATACATGTCTCTCAGACGGTGACACTTATTCAGCATTTGAAAAAGTAGGAGCATTCCCTGAGCCTGAAACGGAAGCGCCCGTTGTGGATGATCCTTCACAGTACGGACCTGAGGATCCTCCTGCTGTTGAGCAGCCTTCAGTTGAACAGCCTACAACTCCTTCCGAGCAGGTTCCCGGACTTAACGGTGAATGGGACCAGACTACAGGTGAGTGGAGATGGTACGAGGATGGCGTCAATGGTACTTGGGTAACATTGGAAGACGGCAGCTACACATGGCAGTGGTGGTGGTAAACACAACAGCTGTCAGCGGAATTATATTGAAATGCTTAGGGGGACTCTATACTGTAGAGTCCCCTGACGGTATATTCGAGTGTAAAGCAAGGGGAATATTCCGCAGCAAAGGGATAAGTCCCTCTGTCGGTGACAGGGTAACTGTCAGCGGCGGAGTAATCACCGAAATCGGGGAGAGGAAAAATTATCTCATAAGACCCCCTCTTGCTAACCTTGACCAGCTGATATTTATAGTATCAACAGTCAGTCCCAGTCCGAATTATCTTATACTTGATAAGTTCATAGCAATTGCGGAGTACAAGGGAATCGAGCCAGTGGTTGTCATCACAAAGACAGACTTAGGCGACAGCAGCGCTCTCCGTGATATATACGGCAGTATAGGCATAAAGGTAATGGAAGTGGATTACTCCGATGAAAGCTCTGTAGAAGCCGTCAGAGAGCTTCTCAGTGGCAAGATAAGTGCTTTTACAGGAAATTCGGGAGCAGGTAAATCAACGCTGCTGAATGCGGTGGATTCTACGCTGAATATTCCCACAGGGGAAATCAGTAAAAAACTTGGCAGAGGACGGCATACAACACGTCACGCTGAACTGTACAAGCTTAAAGGCGGCGGTTATATAGCAGATACTCCAGGATTCTCCACTTTTGAAACAGCGAGATACGATATAATCCGCAAGGAGGAGCTGGCAGGCTGTTTCCGTGAGTTTGAGGGAATAACGGAAAATTGCCGTTTCCGTGACTGTTCCCACACCTGCGAAAAGGGCTGTGCAGTGCTTGAGGCAGTGGAATGTGGCGATATACCGAAAATCCGTCACGAAAGCTATTGCGCCATGTACGAGTAAGCAAAGCAGCTGAAGGAGTGGGAGCTGAAATGAGTACCTGTACAATTTTTGCAGGAGGAAAGCTGAACAGTACAGATTTTATAAATCCGCAGGAAATAGCGCAGAACAGCGATTTTATAATATGTGCTGACAGCGGACTTCGTATAGCGGAAAAGATTTGTATAACGCCTGACTTGATTGTGGGAGATTTTGACTCCTACACGGGGGAATTGCCCGAAGATATTGAGATATACCGCAGTGTGCCCGAAAAGGATGACACTGATACGCTTATGGCTGTAAGGATTGCACTTGACCGTGGATACAGCGATATACGGCTCTATGGCGGACTTGGTGCACGCTTTGACCATAGCTATGCCAATATACAGACGTTGATTTTTGCCCATGAAAATGGCGGTAAAATGACGATTTACGATTCAGAAAATATACTTACGGTGCGTGGCGCAGGGGAGTATGAGTTTCCACATAAGCCCGACTGGTATTTTTCGCTGTTTGCTTTGACGGAAAAGGCATTTATCGGTAAACTGAAAGGAGTTAAATATCCCCTTGAAAGCTACGAAATGAGCATTGCCTATCCTATCGGTGTAAGCAACGAAATAACGGCGGATAAAGCGTATCTGCGAATAAATTCGGGGCTTGTGCTTGTGATTGAATCAAAAAAATAACGAGTGGCGGTTAAGGTAATGATTGTATAGAAATATGATAAAGCCGTTTTTGATGTTTAGTCAAAAGCGGCTTTGCATTGTTTATAATGATATCTTAATTG
>JAFXAJ010000103.1 GCA_017517145.1 Ruminococcus sp. | reverse complement strand
TGCTTTTATTCTTTATGTATGGCAGACAATTGTCAAAGGTGAAAATAATGCAAGCTTACTTGCACTAATGATGTTCTTTAATATGGCAAAGCAATTTTCAATTTATTTCAACCTTAAAAATAAGACAAATCTTGTCGCCGCAATTTGTTGGACATTTGCAACAGTTGTTTATACAGCGGAAGCAATTACAAGCTTTTACAACTGAGGTGCACTATGGAAGACAGCTTAGTTTTAAAAAACCGCCTGAAAGAGATACGCTCCGAGAAAAAAATATCTCAGGCGGAGCTTGCGAAAATGGTGGGCGTATCACGGAATACTATTAGTTCCATTGAAACAGGGCAGTTCAGTCCAACGGCTAAATTAGCGCTTATTCTTTGCATTGCTCTTGACAAAAAATTCGAGGAAATATTTTATTTTTAACAAAAACAGGGGCGGAAAATCTTCCGCCCCTGAAATTATATTTTAACCCTTTGCTCTTACCTTGGCACGCTGGCTGTTGCTGAGGATTCTTTTACGGATTCTGAGACTTTCGGGAGTAACCTCCAGAAGCTCGTCGTCAGCAAGGAATTCAAGACAATCTTCAAGGCTGAGTATACGATGAGGAACAAGGCGGAGAGCGTCATCACTTCCGCTTGCACGTGTATTTGTGAGATGTTTTCTCTTGCACACGTTTACAACAAGGTCATCGCTCTTGGGAGACATACCAACTACCATACCCTCATATACGGGGGTACCGGCAGGAATAAAGAGCTGACCTCTTTCCTGTGCGTTGAAAAGACCATAAGTTACAGCTTCGCCTGTTTCAAAGGAAACAAGTGAACCCATGCTGCGGCGGTCAATATCGCCTTTATAAGGCTGATATTCCTCGAAAACGTGGCTCATGATGCCCTCGCCCTTTGTATCTGTGAGAAATTCGCTCTTATATCCGAAAAGACCACGAGCAGGAACAAGAAATTCAATTCTCATACGGCTTCCCTGAGGATGCATAGAAACAAGTTCACCCTTACGGCTTCCCATTTTCTCCATAACAGAGCCTACGCTGTCCTCAGGAACATCGACTACAAGGCGCTCAATAGGTTCAAGCTTTCTGCCGTCCTCGTCCTCTTTAAGGAGAACACGTGGAGTTGAAACGGACAGCTCATATCCCTCACGGCGCATATTTTCGATGAGGATTGAGAGGTGCATTTCGCCTCTGCCTGCTACACGGAAAGCGTCAGTATTTTCAGTTTCCTCAACTCTGAGGGAAACGTCTTTGAGAAGCTCTTTGAAAAGACGCTCACGGAGCTGACGGGAGGTAACGAATTTACCTTCTTTTCCTGCAAAGGGGCTGTCATTTACAGCGAAAGTCATTTCAACTGTAGGTTCAGAAATCTTCACAAAGGGGAGAGGTTCGGGAGCATCAACAGCGCAGATAGTATCGCCGATTGTAATGCCCTCAATACCTGAAATCCACACAATATCGCCAGCTTTAGCTTCATCAACGGGGACACGCTGGAGTCCCTGAATCTGTAAAAGGGAAACGATTTTGGAGTTATAATTCTTTTTAGAGCCTGTGTAATCGCAGACAGTAACCTGCTGGTTTACCTTGATGCTTCCACGGACAATACGTCCGATACCAATTCTACCCACATATTCGTTGTAGTCGATAGAGGAAATAAGCATCTGGAGAGGTTCGTTTTCCTCGCCCTTAGGAGGCTCGATGTAGTTAATGATAGTATCGAAAAGGGGCTTTAAGTCTGTACCTGCTTCGTACTGGCTGATAGAAGCAGTACCGCTTCTTCCTGAGCAGAAGAGCAGGGGAGATTCAAGCTGTTCTTCGTTAGCGTCAAGGTCAAGGAGGAGTTCAAGAACTTCATCGCCGATTTCGTCAAGACGAGCGTCGGGACGGTCAATTTTATTTACAACAACGATGATTTTATGTCCCATTTCAAGAGCCTTTGAAAGCACGAAACGAGTCTGGGGCATAGGACCCTCAGCAGCGTCAACAAGGAGAAGAACGCCGTCAACCATTTCGAGAACACGTTCAACCTCTCCGCCGAAATCAGCGTGTCCGGGTGTGTCGATGATATTGATTTTAGTACCGTTGTACATAACGGAAGTATTTTTAGCGAGAATAGTGATACCACGCTCACGCTCAATGTCGTTGGAGTCCATGACACGTTCAGCCACAGCCTGATTTTCACGGAAAACGCCGCCCTGTTTCAGCATTTCGTCAACGAGGGTAGTTTTACCGTGGTCAACGTGGGCGATAATGGCAATGTTTCTCAAATCTTCTCTTATCATATTTTTCTCTCCTTATTTCTCCTATTGCAGAATAAATATATTTCTGCACAATACATGAGCATTTCCGTACAAATCCGCTTTTTTTCAGGGCATAAAAAAATCCGCTTTCATTATAGCGGAGTAACTGGGGATATTTAAGGGAAATTGGTGGGAGAGGGTGGATTCGGACCACCGAAGCTGAAAAGCAACAGATTTACAGTCTGCCCCCTTTGGCCACTCGGGAACTTGCCCATTTTTGGAGCTGGTGATGGGACTTGAACCTACAACCTGCTGATTACAAATCAGCTGCTCTACCAACTGAGCTACACCAGCTTAACTGACTTATTAATTATACCACATCTTTTTCGATTTGTCAACCCCTTTTTTGAAATTT
>JAFXAJ010000102.1 GCA_017517145.1 Ruminococcus sp. | reverse complement strand
GTAGACAAAGATGATGAGCAGAAATGATGTATATCAAGGCGGACGACGAAAGCATACTGCCGTATGGTGAGGAGGACAACGACGATATACAGCATTTATGCCATTAGATTTGTCTACTGTTGTTTCAGGGATTGGTATAAGCTTGCATTTTCTCATAAAAAGTGATATAATGTAATTGCCAAACAATCGTAGTTACGTTTTCCGTGTGTAGCTTCAGTTGCACACACTTTTTATTTACAGGAGAATATGAAAATGAAGAAAATCTCAACCATACTTTTATCACTTATGCTTTTATCCCTTACAGCCTGCAGCGTAGAATCGACACAGGAGAAAAGCAGCAGCGACACTAATGCTTCACAGAATGAAAGCAAGGAATTAGAAAACAGCAAGAAGGAAAAGGAAGGGGAAGTAACATCAGCGGAAGAAAAAAACGAAATAAACAATGAAATATCATTTTCCGAGGTTATTGCTGTAGACAACGATGAATGTTCAATTAAAATCACCGAGATTGACCCTGACAACAGTTGGGGATTTACTATGAAAGCACTGCTTGAAAATAAGTCAGCCGATAAAACATATAAGTATGTTATTGAAAAAGTAACTATCAACGGTGTTCACTACACCTCATTTTTCACATCAGAGGTTGCAGCAGGAAAGAAAAGCAATGAAGAAATTACTTTTTCAGATGAAACTCTTGATGAAATCGGTATTGGCGATTATACCGATATCGAGGTATGCTTCCGTGTTTATGACCCGAATGACCTGGCAGCTTCTCCGGTTGCAAGGGAAACAGTTCATATCTATCCTTACGGCAAAGATAAAGCTAAAGCATTCGTAAGAGAATCACAAGCTTCTGACAATGTAATAATTGACAACGATTATGTCACTGTCATTGTAACAGGTTACGAAGAAGATGAAATATATGGATATACTGTAAATCTGTTCCTGCTTAATAAAACTGATAAGAATATATGGTTCAGTATTTATGAAGAAGCTGTAAACGGCTTTATGGCTGACTCATCATTTTATGGTGAAATTGTATCAGCCGGAAAATGTTCATTCAGTTTTATGTCATTCTTCGATACAACATTAGAAGAAAACGGCATTGAAACAATAGAAGAAATTGAATTCAAATTACGTGCATTTGATTCAGACAACTTTATAAGCGATGATTTTGCAAATGAAACAATTACTTTAAAACCATAAATTATTCTCTGGCGGTACCGTGTAAAAGCGGTGCCGCTTTTTTTATGTTCCCTTATTTTTTCCTTGACAGTTACTGCCAAATGTGGTAAAATTAATATGCTGCAATAAATTTTAAGGAGCAATTTATGAGTATTATTCTTGCTTCGGCTTCACCAAGACGGCGTGAGCTTCTGGGCGTTATAACTCCCGATTTTACCGCTGTTTCAATTGATGCCGATGAAACTCTCCCTGCGGATATTCCTGCGCTTACAGCCTCGGAATATCTTGCGGAAATCAAAGCCGCTGCCGCTGCGGAAATTTATCCCGATGATACGGTTATCGGCTGTGATACTACTGTTATATGCGGCGGTGAAATCCTGGGCAAGCCTAAGGATAAAGAGGAATGCCGCAGATTTATGAATATGCTTTCGGGTATAACTCATCAGGTAGCCACAGGCTGCTGTATTATCTCAAAGGGCTGTAAAACGTCCTTTACGGAAATTACCGATGTCACTTTCCGACAGCTTACTGCTGAGGAAATTGAAGAATACATTTCAACCGACGAGCCTTATGATAAGGCGGGAGGTTACGGTATACAGGGAAAAGCCGCCCTGCTTATCGAGAAAATCAACGGCGATTATTTCAACGTGGTGGGACTTCCACTTTCACGGCTTAACCAAATGTTAAATATTGCAAAGGAGTAATATATTATGAAGCAGACAGCATTTCACAACGGAAATATCCTTATCCCAAATTCTTCCGTGGATATGGAAAAATGGGCAGTTATTGCCTGCGACCAGTATACCAGCGAGCCTGAATACTGGGATGCAGTAAAGGCTGAAACAGCAGGTTCTCCCTCAACTCTTGACCTTATTCTCCCCGAGCTTTACCTTGAGGAAAACGACGTTGCACAGCGTATTGACGCCATTCACGGCGCTATGGACAAGTGCCTTGAAAGCGGACTTTTCACAGAGTACAAGAACGCTATGGTTTACGTTGAGCGTATTCAGAGCAACGGTATTGTGCGTAAGGGACTTATCGGTACTATCGACCTTGAAGAATATGATTTCTCAAAGGGCAGCACTTCCGAGGTTCGCGCTACTGAGGCTACTGTTATTGAGCGTATTCCTCCCCGTATAAAGGTTCGTCAGGGCGCGGCTCTTGAACTTCCTCATATTATGATTCTCATTGACGACCCCGATGAAACAGTTATCGAGGCTGTAAACAAGGACGCTATGACTAAGCTTTACGATACAAAGCTTATGCAGAACGGCGGAAGCATCAGCGGATATCTCGTTGATGAGGCTGCACAGGCTAAGATTAACGAGGCTCTTGCTGCTCTCGGTGACGCTGATACATTCAACAAGAAATACAACCTTGAAAATTCACCTGTACTCCTCTATGCTATGGGCGACGGTAATCACTCTCTCGCTACTGCTAAGGAGTTCTATGAGCAGCTTAAAAAAGCTAATCCCGATAAGGATTTCTCAAATCATCCTGCTCGTTACGCTCTTGCTGAGATTGTAAACCTCCACAGCGACGCACTTAAATTTGAGGCTATTTACCGCCTTGTATACGATGTTGACTGCGATAAGCTCATTGCCGGTCTTACTGAGGCTCTTGCACTTTCCGACGCTCCTGCTGAGCAGTGGGTTGAGGTTGTTTGCGGCGGCAAGGAGCAGAAGCTCTACATCCACAACGCATCTTCAAACCTCTCCGTTGGCTCTCTCCAGAATTACCTTGACGGTTATATCAAGGAAAATGGCGGAAAAATCGACTATATCCACGGTATCGAAAACGTTAAGGCTCTTGCTGAAAAGCACAACGGTATTGCATTCATTCTCCCTGATATGGATAAGGCTCAGCTTTTCCCCACTGTTATCAAGGACGGCGCACTCCCCAGAAAGACCTTCTCTATGGGTCACGCTGACGATAAGCGTTTCTATATCGAGGCAAGAAAAATCAGCGAATAATCGGACATCTTGTAACGGGCGGGCTTTCCGCCCGTTATTGTTTAATATACGCCGCCATATTTACCTTTTCGCGTGTTACTATTACCTTGGTTTCATAGGAGTATTTGCTCAGATGCAGACGCTCCCTTTCGCGCTCTGCATCAAAAATTGTGCGGAATACCTTTGTATTCAACTTTTCATCACAGAGATACGCGCCTGTACCCGTGTTGCGGATTACAAAGCTTAACTTGTACTTCTGGTCGTGGTTAACATGTTCGGGATGATTTTCAAATTTCTTTCTGTTCATTGTTTTTTACCTCCGTTTTTAATTATCGCTTCAAAAGTTTAATATAATTCTCCAAAGGCGAGTTGGTGAAGCAATAAATTAGATTTGTAGAATATCTTTCGACATTTTTATTATATCACGTCGTAGACTGTTTGTCAACAGGTTTTGGAAATTTATTTTCAATTTTTGTAAAATCAGCATATTCACTAAATAGTTACCAAATATTAATCTACAATACAGCATTATGCTGAATTTCAACATTTTTGTTGATATATTCAAAAATACTGTTGACAATTTTGAAACAGCGTGGTATAATGAAGAAAAATAGAAAATATATCAACACAAAGGAGTTGTTTTTTATGGCAGATATAGGTGAGCGCATCAAAGCAAGACGTATTGAGCTTAATATGACTCAGGATGAACTTGCGGAAAAGGTGGGCTACAAGGGACGTTCTTCCATCAACAAAATCGAAAAGGGTTTCAACGACCTGCCCCGTAACAAAATCGAGAGGTTTGCAAGCGTTCTCAAGGTTTCTCAGGGCTTCTTCCTTGAAGATGAGCCTAAGGATATGACTGTTGAGGATTTGTGCGAGAAGTACAGCAACATCCGCCCCGTTCATATGAGACGTTTCCCACTTCTTGGCGAAATTGCCTGCGGTGAGCCGATTTTTGCCGATGAGGACAAAAACAGCTATGTTATGGCCGATATGGATATTACTGCTGATTTCTGCCTCCGCGCAAAGGGAGACAGTATGATTAATGCCCGTATCAATGACGGTGACATCGTTTTCATCAAGGAAATGCCTATGGTCAACAACGGCGATATTGCTGCTATTATCATTGATGACGAGGCTACTCTGAAAAGAGTGTACTACTATCCCGAAAAGTCAAGAATTGTGCTTTTCCCCGAAAATCCCGCTTATGAGCCGTTTGTGTACACAGGCGAGGAGCTTAATTCAGTACGTATTCTCGGTAAAGCGGTTTATTTTATGAGTTCGCTTTGATGTTTGGTTTATAATTATATGTTTTATGTTGAGGGGCGATGTTGTATCGCCCCTGTTTTTATGTCTTTTCAAGGGTGTATTTGTATTTTATTCCGTCTATTTCTACCGTTCCTGTTCTTATCTCCTCTTTTCGCTTTACATCGGTATAATATTCATAGAAATCATTGCATACGCTGCTTGTTGTTCCTCCCGGTACCGCCTCGTCACCATACCATTTGCTCCCCTTTCTTGTGTCTACGTGTACTGCTGTATACGTCTTGTCTATATTGGCTATCCCACCAAATCCGATTTCCTGAGCGGCACAGCATACCTCTCCTGCAGGGTATATTCTCCCCTCCTTGTCGTAACAGATTATGTCCGCTGCCTGCCCCTTTGTGTGCATTCCTCCGCCGCTGCCCCCTACTCTGCGGTCGTGGTCGGGGCAGCGATACCCCGAATTCACGATTATTTTTGAGCAGTCAAGGACCTTTCTCAGCGTTTCCAGCTTTTCTATAAGCTCTGTATCAACCCTTATTTCGTGATTTCCGCCGCATTTGCAGCTGAATTCGATTACGCTGAAATGCTCCGAAAGCTGTCCTATACCGTTATTACTGTACATTTTCATCATTTTTCTCGTTCTCCTCTCTCTTTTCGCCCATATATGCCGATTCTTCCTCTGCTGTCATTTCTCGGATAACTCCATTGAAATCAATTTTACTCATGTTAAGTCACCTCACTTGCTTACTGCGTATATCTCCAGCGTTGTGCCTATTGGGAAATGCACCGTTGATGGGTCTGTAAACGCTGTTATCGTATGTATATTTTCAATTGGTGTGAACAGTATTTCGCTTTTATAGCTGGGTGAAACTCTCTCCGTTATCGTCTTTGTACAAAGTGCAAATGCGTCTACAAAGCCGTTTTCTACTGTTGCCTTTACTGTGCTGATACTGTTTGATGAAGCGGATACAAAATCTGTGCGCCACATCACGGTACAATCGGAATTGAGATTTATCTGCCCCGATGATGTTGTATTGCCCTTTGGTACAATAAGCCTCATAATCATTTTTTTGAAATTATAGGGCGTTCCGTTTGGCTCCGTTGTACGTTTCAGCATTGATACGCCGTCCTCATTTACTGTAATTGTTTCAATGTGGCGGTATACGCCGCTGTTGCTGCCCCCTGACATTCCTGCTGCAAGAAATACTTCGTGTAAATTCATACTATCACTCCTTAACTATTTTTCCGCTGCAATTCTTCCATTTGCCGTCCCCTGAGAGAATGACAAGCATCCCCTCCCCTATAACAAGCGCTGTCGATCCCTGACAAAGTTTTTTTCCGCCTGTTTCCGCAGGTATCGGAAGTTCCTCAAGAGTGTCAACGTCAATCTCTGCTCTTACTACTGCCATACCGTTTTCGTACTTGATATGCTCCTCATTTCTTATTGTCATTGCCATAACATTATACCTCGTCTTTCTCATATTTTCCTTTTTGTCTGTGTTCTGCTGTTTCCGTGCTGTTTTTACGGTACTGCACCCCGAAATAAAAGGCTATTACCGTTGTGAATACAGTCTGGAATTGCTCTGATGTTATCTGCCCTCTTACGGACATTGCGGCGAATACTGCCGTTAACGTCAGCGTTACAAGGCTTTTTACATCAACGAGTTTTACTATTTTCTCTTTCACGCTCCACTACCTCCAATCTGCGGATTATTTCGTCCATACGCTCGTTTATAAGCGGTATTCTCTCGGCGAAATTGTTGTGCTTGTCTACCTTTTTTTCAAGCTGTTCAATACGGTAATTCGTCAGCTTTGAACTTACCATTATTCCTCCCAGTGAACCTGCAAGAGTTCCCACAAGAGATATAAGGGCTACAATTATTGCACTTGTCATTCCTCTGAGCCTCCTTTCCGAGGGTGGATTTTTTTATTTTGTCTTTGCTGATTTATACATGCCCCTCTATATAAGGGCAAAAATGTGCCTTTTTTCAACCAAAAATGGTTGATTATTGAAAAATAATTTTTATTTTCTACTTTTTCACTAATTTTCAACATTAGAAACTGTATTATATTAATATATTTCTGTTAATAGTTTGTTCATATTTGAAATATCTTTCTCAGTTTAAACTGCTGCAAAAAAAGGCTGTTTTTTATCTCAAACAGCCTGAAAATATTTCACAAAAAATTCCTCTCACGAATACTATAAATAAGCGGCAGTTATGTCGCAAATCCGTGAAAGGAGTTTTTTATGAATCTTAATCTTTATGATGATATGAACAGTTTCTTCCCAAAAGAACGTGATACTGTTTTTCGCAGGCAGGTTACTGATACCGTTCCCCGTCACGATATGAACGGCGATATGCCGGCTTTTCCTGCATCTGCTCCCCTTGCTATGGCTTATGTCCCATTCCAGAACTGGGGCGATACAAAATCCCCTGAGGACGCTCTTGATTGCGGTACACTTTTTAGCGACCTCGTTTATCCCTTCGAAAAAGGAGGCGGAAACAGATGAATAACAAGGATATGCTTATGAAAAAAATCAAGCAGCTTGACTTCACTCTGAAAGAACTTAACCTCTATCTCGATACCCACCCCAATTGCCGCCGTGCTTTAGCTATGTTTCAGAAATATAAATCGCTTCGTAACGCTGCTGTTAATGATTATATTAAAAACTTTGGCCCCATTACACCCGAACAGTCCGATAACCCTCAGCGCTGGGACTGGGTCGATGGTAAATGGCCCTGGGAAAGGAGTTAGTTTATGTGGCAGTATGAGAAAAAATTATCATATCTTTGTTGTACATAATAAAAAACAGTGCGTAACAAACATTGATGTTACGCACTTAATTAATACCAATCCCTGAAACAACAGTAGACAAATCTAATGGCATAAATGATGTATGTCGTCGTTGTCCTCCTCACCATACGGCAGTATGCTTTCGTCGTCCGCCTTGACATACATCATTTCTGCTCATCATCTTTGTCTACTAACATTTTAGGGATTGGTATAAACATAGATTTTTATCTTTCCTTTAAACTATCTCCAAATCCCTTAATAATCGGATCAAGGAAATAACTCATAACGCTGCGTTTGTCAATTTTGACTTCAACAGCACCTGAAAGTCCCGACATAACTTTTATTTTATCAT
>JAFXAJ010000101.1 GCA_017517145.1 Ruminococcus sp. | reverse complement strand
TACCATTTTTTCGCCTTTGAGTCAAGAGAAATTCATTAAAATTTGATTATAAGGAAAAGTTCCGTTAAAATGCACAGGATTTTAACGTATTAATGAAAAAAAGTCGGAAATCAAATTACAAAAAATCTTGTAAAATAAAGAAATATATGATATAATAATTATGTATGTATATTTAATGATACGAGGTGTTATTATGGATAGTACACTGAAAATAAGCTGTGAATTGGTAAATACGTACAATCATATTTTAAATTTTAACAAAGTACCGATAATACGCAGCATTACAATAAAGAACAACAGCGGCGAAAAACTTGATAAGCTGCGGTTAAGGATATATGCTGACTCTGATTTTGCGGAGGAATTTTTATCAGGCGAAGTTAATATAGAAGAAGATAAAACGGTAGAATTCTCAGGCATTGATATTAAGCTTCCTGCGGAATATCTGGCTAAGCTGGCTGATAAAGAAATTTTGAATATATCAGTTGAAGTGATTAAAGAAAATGAAATAATCAGCAGTATTAAACATTGTATAGAGCTTTTGCCCGTTGATTTCTGGACAGGCACAGAGCTTATGCCTGAAATGATAAGCTGGTATGTTATGTCTGCACAGCCTGCAATTGAAGAAATAATGACAGACGCAGCAAAATACATGGAAAAATTCTGCGGAGAAACAGAGTTTACAGGATATGACAGCCGAAGTGCCGCCATTGCAAAAACGCAGATGAAAGCAATTTATGATGTATTGCAGAAAAAAGAAATAGATTATGTTGTGTCATCAGATTATAAAACTCCACAGAGGATACATAATACAGAAGCTATTCTTGATAAAAAAAGAGGAACTTGTCTTGAATTAGTTATTTTATATTGTTCATGTCTTGAATATGCAGGTCTTAATCCGCTGATTATTTTTAAAGGAGACCATGTTCTTGCAGGATGCTGGCTTGAAGAACAGATTTTTCCTGACTGCATACAGTATGACCATTCCGCACTGGCAAAGAGAGCTGTCTCAGGGGTAGATATAATATCCGTGATTGAATGTACAGATTTTACAGCAGGTAAAGAAGTTGATTTCAATGAGGCCGAAAATCACGGCAGAGATAAGCTGGAAAATGCGGAAGATTTTTCCTTTGCGGTAGATGTAAAATGCACGAAAAACAGTGGTATACAGTCTTTTGAAGCAAAATCAGACATATTATTTTCTGAAACTGAAAAAGAAATCACCAAGCAGAAACTGTGGGAAAGAAAACTGCTTGATTTAAGTTTGCGAAACAGTCTGCTTAATTTTCGTGGAATAAATTCAGGAGTAAGAGTTATTGCTGCTGATTTAGCAAATCTTGAAGACGAACTTTCAGACGGCGATGAGTTTATTGTATGCCCTGCACCTGAACAAAATTGTGAAAGCGAATATTTAAATACGCTTGCATCAGAGGAATTGAAAAAACATCATCTGCTGACCTATCTTAATGAAGAAGAACTGGATAAAGCGATGCTTAAACTTAAACGTCAGGCTAAAGTGAGCATTGAAGAAAATGGTGTAAATACAATATATCTTGCTTTAGGTTTTCTTGAATGGTATGAAACGGAAAAAAGTGAAAAAACGAGATATGCGCCACTTGTTCTTATGCCCGTAAGTATTACGAGGAAGCTTCATGACCGAACATTCACAATTAAACTGCGTGAGGATGGCATACAGGTTAATATAACGCTTCTTGAAATGCTGCGTCAGAATTTCGGAATAGATATACAAGAACTGCTGCAACTTCCTTTGGACGAAAAAGGTGTGGATATACAGCTTATATTTAATATTGTCAGAAAAGCCATTTTGACATATTCTCGTTGGAATGTCGCTGAAACCGCCTGTATTGGTCAGTTTTCATTCAGCCGTTTTATTATGTGGAATGACATAAGCAATCGCTCAGATGAACTTATTCGGAATAAAGTTGCAGCCAGTCTTATTTCAGGTAAAAAAGAATGGGAGGATAGTGGTATTTCCATAACACCAAAAGAACTCGACACTATTGTTCCACCGACAGAACTTGCTGTTCCTTTGTCAGCGGATTCCTCACAGCTTGCAGCGGTGTATGCGGCAAATGAAGAAAAAAGCTTTATACTTTATGGCCCTCCCGGCACTGGTAAATCGCAGACGATTACAAATATTATTGCAAATGCGCTTTATCATAAAAAGACAGTTCTTTTTGTAGCGGAAAAAATGGCAGCTCTGGAGGTTGTCAGAAATCGACTTGAAAAACTTGGATTATCACCGTTCTGTATGGAGCTTCATTCAAATAAATCCCGTAAAAGGGATGTTCTGAATCAGCTTGAAAATGCGCTTAATATCGGCAGAAAAACATCTTCTGATGAATACATGGCAGAGGCAGAAAGAATCGGTTCTCTCCGTCGTGAACTTAATGAAGCAGCTGATGAAATACATCGCAAACGAAGCTGTGGTATTTCTCTTTATGATATGATTATAAAGTGGGAGAAAAATATTTCCGTCAGTGGACAAATTGATTTTTCTACTGATTTTCTCAGAAATCTCACTTCTGACTCGTTGGAATCCTGCCGCAGAGATGCAGAAAAACTTGCCACAGCAGGAAAAGCATTCGGAAACATAAGTGAAACTCCATTGAAATGCTGCAAGCTGACTGAATATAGTCCGATTATTCGTGAAAAAATTACTGACAAACTTGATGAATTGAAAAATGCCCTTTCGGATATAGAAGCTGAAATGCCTTATGTATGTAATATTACAGGGAAAAATATTATAAGCCGTATGCAGGTTAAAAATATAGCTGATATTTTTTCTTCTGCTATTTCCGAAGGTGATATTCTTCCGCAAGTTATATGCAGCGATGGATGGGGAAGAATAAAAGATACTGTAAATTCCATTATAAATAATGGCAGAGAGCAAAAAAAGCTGAAATCTGAAATTACATCTGAATTTGAAGAATCTGTATTCAGATTTGACAGCTGCAATGCTCTTGCTGAATGGAAATTGGCTCAGAACAGCTGGATTCTTCCAAAAATCATGAAAAGCGGAAAACTTGTGAAAGAACTTGCTTGTCATGCAAAATCCGCAGATACAATTACTAAGGATAATTTTCAGAATTATTGTGAAAAACTCAATAAGTTCAAATCACTTACGGAAATTGTAAATAATATACCGCAGCCTTTCACTTATATTTTCAGCTGTCATACAGGAATTCTTATGGGTGAAAACAGCGATTGGGATTCAGCAGAAAAAGCAGTAGTAATTTCTGAGAAACTTCGTAATACTATTAACGAAAGTTCTTTTAATGCAGCAGAAAGAGAACATATTGCTCAATGCATATATGAATATTTAGGTACTGCTGAAAGAAAAACTTCAAACAGGGAAAACGCTGAAAGATTCATCGGAAAATGCAGAAATCTCAAGAATATTCTTTCAGAGCTTTCAGATAGATATTCTCTTGTTCCCGATAAAATAAACGGAGAAAACTGGATTGAGAATACAATAAAACAGGCTGATGATGTTATATCAGCTCTGCCAATGCTAAAGGAATGGACAGGCATTACGGCGATTTTTCATAATTTTGAAGATAAAGGAGCAAATTCCCTTGTAAGAGCATATTCCGAGGGCAGTATAACGTCTGATAATCTTGTAAAAGTATTTGACAGAGATGTGTGCCGTGGAATGGCGCTTATGACCATATCTGAATCCAGTGTACTCAGAAATTTCCGTGGTACAATGTTCGAGGAAACAGCAACCAAGTATGGCGAAGTTCTTGAAAATTATCGCAAACTTACAACTGAAGAACTTATTGCAAGACTTTCTGCACGAATACCTGATAGTGAAAATGCGGATTCTCAGATGCAGATTCTAAAAAAAGCGATAAAAAATGGCGGCAGGGGAATGTCGATTCGGCGTTTATTTGGCAGCATTCCTGAATTATTGCGGAAGTTATGTCCTGTAATGCTTATGAGTCCGATTTCCGTGGCACAATACATAGATCCGTCATATCCTGAATTTGATTATGTAATTTTTGATGAGGCTTCCCAGATTCCAACTTGTGAAGCAGTAGGAGCAGTTTCAAGAGGAAAAAACGTGATTATATCGGGAGATCCAAAGCAGCTTCCGCCTACGAGCTTTTTTACGGCATCTCATATTGATGAGGATAATATTGAAAATGAAGACCTTGAAAGTCTGCTTGATGATTGTCTTGCAATGTCAATGACAAGTGAGTATTTGTTGTGGCATTACCGTTCAAGACATGAAAGTCTCATTGCTTATAGTAATGCTAAATATTACGGAAATAAGCTTTACACATTTCCGTCTGCGGATAACATGGTATCAAAAGTTACACGTATAGCCGTTGACGGTTACTACGACAGAAGCCGCACAAGAACAAATAAAGCTGAAGCAGAAGCAATTGTAGCTGAAATTGTCCGTCGTCTTAAAGATGAGGAACTGAGAAAGGAAAGTATAGGCGTAGTTACTTTCAGTATGCCGCAGCAGAATCTCATAGATGATTTGCTTGCTGAAGAATACAGGAAAAATCCTCAGCTTGAAAAAATAGCAGAGGAACTGTATGAGCCAATAATAATTAAAAATCTTGAAAACATACAGGGCGATGAACGAGATGTAATAATGTTTTCTATTGGATATGCCCCTGATAAAGACGGAAAGCTGACTATGAATTTCGGACCTCTTAACAGAGATGGCGGCTGGCGCAGACTCAATGTAGCAATAACGAGAGCAAAAAAGCGTATGCTTGTATTTTCTGTTATAACTTCGGATATGATAAATCTGTCAAGTACACGTTCAGAAGGCGTTGAAGGTCTTAAAGGATTCCTGAAATTTGCTGAACAAGGAGGAGATCTGACTGTAAAGGCTGAATCCTCAGGAGTCATAGCAGAAGGAATCGAACTCATTGCAGCAGAGGAACTCAGAAAGCGTGGATATACTGTGGATTGCTGTGTGGGATGTTCAGATTTCAAGATAGATATAGCCGTAGCAGACCCTGAAAATCCTGACAGATATATACTTGGTATATTCTGCGGTACAAAATCAAATTATGAAAATTCAACCGCCGAAGAAAGATATATCAGTCAGCAAAACGTACTTCATGGACTTGGCTGGGAAACAATGAATCTTCATATTCTTGACTGGATTGATAACAAGGAAAAAGCGTTGGAACGTATAGAAAATAGGATAAGTGAAATATTGGAAAGGAGAAAAAGTTGAATAGTATACTGATAATCATAGGAAAAATAATAGTTGCTGTTTTGCGCTTATTCAGGCGCAACGCAGGTAATCTTCCTGGAATTGTGCTGTGGCATCTCACAGGCGGAAAATGCTGCCGTATGTTCAAGGTGGATTGTCCTGTAATAGCTATTACAGGCACAAACGGCAAAACTTCTGTGACAAACTGTATTGCACAGCTTTTTGAACAGAACGGAAAAAAAATAATAATAAACAAGGAGGGAAATAACCTTGACACAGGTATATGTTCACTCCTGATCCGCCACTGTAGTATAGGCGGAAATGTCAATGCAGACTATCTTATATTCGAGACAGATGAAAGCCATGTTCCTGTTGTGTATTCTCAGATAAAGCTTGAAACCCTTGTAGTACTCAACTTTTTCCGTGACCAGCTTGATCGTAACGGAGAAATGGAAACGCTTATCAGAAAAATAAACGGCTTCTGCGAGAATTTCGAGGGAAATCTAATACTCAACGGTGATGACCCTAATACAGCCCGACTTGGCAGAGCCAATCAAAACAATAAAAATGTGAAATATTTTCATGCAAAGCCCTATGCTTTTGCCACTGATACTATATTTGAGGCATCTGAGGGACGTTTCTGCCCGTTCTGCGGTGAACCTCTGGAATATGAATATTATCAGTATTCACATATCGGAAAATTCAGCTGTAAAAAATGCGGATTCGGCAATTACGAACCGTACATCACCGCTGAGAATATTGATCTTGAAAAATCTGTATTTACAGTTGATGGACATGAATATTCACCTAAACTCAACAGCATATACAACATATACAATATGACGGCTGTTGCAGCGGCAGCAAAGCTTTATGGTATTCCGAAAAAAATCACAGATAATGTAATATCAAATTATACAATAAATAACGGACGTATGGAGACGTTTATGCTTGGTGACCGCAAGGCAACGCTGAATCTTGCCAAAAATCCTGTAGGAGCAAATATGACCCTCCGTGTAATGAATGAGATGCAGACGGAAAAGGAACTTCTTTTTGTTCTCAATGATAACATAGCCGACGGGCTTGATGTATCATGGATATGGGATATAAATTTCAGCGTATTTGACCGTGTTGCAAGAGTTGTTACATCGGGTACAAGAGCTTATGATATAGCGGTCAGAATAAAATGTTCAGGTTATCCTGCTGAAAAAATTACTGTTCTTCCTGATCTTGATGAAGCTGTTACGGAACTTGCGAAGAATGAGGGCAGAAAATTTGTAATTGCTAATTACACGGCAGTACAGCCTACACGTTCCGCATTAAAGCGATATGCAGACAAGCAAGGAGGTAAACATGAATAAGATTAAAATACTTCACATGTATGCAGATATG
This sequence comes from Ruminococcus sp., assembly GCA_017517145.1. Classification (GTDB taxonomy): domain Bacteria; phylum Bacillota; class Clostridia; order Oscillospirales; family Ruminococcaceae; genus Ruminococcus. The sequence continues at coordinate 8,856 of JAFXAJ010000101.1, read as the reverse complement.
CTTGATTTGTACGGAGACAGCGGAAATATGGAGATAATTTCATACAGATGCAGAATGCGTGGAATTGAGTGTATTATAGATAAATATTCAATTGATTCTCCTCAGCCGAATTTTTCAGATTATGACTTAATATACATTGGCGGAGGAGCTGACCTTGAACAACAGCATATCTCTGAGGATTTAAGCAAATGCAGAGATGGAATTGAAGCTGCATACCGAAGAGGAACATTTCTGTTTCTTATATGCGGCGGTTATCAGCTTATGGGAAAATACTACCGAGATGCAGACGGAACTGATATTCCCGGTCTTGGCTTATTTGAATACTATACAATTGCTGAACCAAATCGCAGAAAGAGATGTATAGGCAATATTGTGATACGTGCTCAGTTAGCAGGGAAATCCGTAGATGTAGTTGGATTTGAAAATCACGGCGGACAGACTCACAACGTAAAAACACCCCTTGGAGAAGTACTTTACGGTCATGGAAACTGTACAAGAAGCAGTCACGAAGGATATTTTGAAAAAAATGTGATAGCAACATATATGCACGGTCCATGTCTTGCTAAAAATCCGGAAATATCTGATTATATCATCGGATATTGCATTAACCGCAGTAATGAAAATGCGGAACTTCAGCAGCTTGATGACAAGCTTGAAAAGGATTGCCGTCAGATAATGATTGACAGACTTTTGAAAAAATAAATTATAAGGTGAATTATGAAAAAATTATTTATTGCATTATTATTGACATCAGTATGTTTTTTGACATCATGTACAAGGCGAGTTGGTACCAGCACAGATATATTGCCTGAAAATAAATCTGTATCATCAACAATAATTACAACGGTTACAACAGCGGAAGTGAAAAGAACAACAGTTTCTGCTGTAACAGAAAAGAAAGATTCAGCTGTCACAACAGCGGCGACAACAGATATATCTGAAAAAGAAATTCCAGATGAAGTATATTTTGAAACTTATGATAGTGTTGAAGTGTATGACGAAGTTCCTTTGTCGGAATTTATAACAGATACTAATGTTACATTGCTTGAACCTGATAAAAAAATCGGAACAAAAAAACTTGGCAGAAAAGGCGTAAAAGTCAGATTTGAGTACGAAGGTGAAGAATACGAGGGCAAACTTGGTTTTGACGTTATAGATACAACTGCTCCTGTTGCTCTTAATATGGGTTGGAATCCTTATGCGAGACTCAATGAACCTTTTAATCTTGATTCTATTGTAGGTTATGCAGACAACTGCGACAGGTCACCTGAATTGACATACAGCGGTGAAGTAGATACATCTGAAATCGGCAATTATCCTATTTCTGTAACAGTAACAGATGATTCCGGAAATAGTACAAGCTGGGATATGAATGTACTTGTAGTAAGCGAAATACCTGCACCGGAGGATAATAATCCCCGTGTCAATTTCACAGATTTTGTAGACTACTATTGCTATGAAAATGTAAGCTATGGTATAGACGTATCTGCATGGCAGACAAATGTTGACTACAAGAAAGTAAAAGAACAGGGCTGTGAATTTGTAATTATGCGTATGGGCTACTATTACGGTGAAATCGTTATGGACGACTATTATATGCAGAATATGGTAAATGCTTCAGCAGCCGGACTTGACATAGGCGTATATTTCTATACAACGGCAAATACCGAAGATGAAGCAAGGGAGCAGGCTCGCTGGATTGTTGAACAGCTTGACGGAAGGGAGCTTGACTATCCTGTAGCTTTCGACTGGGAGGAATGGAGCAGATTCCAGCAGTATAGAATGAATGTTTATGACCTTAACCAGATATTTGAAGCATTCTGTGATGAACTTGAAAAACATGGTTATACAGGTATGCTTTATAGCAGTAAAAATTTTCTGAATAATTTCTGGACCAACAGAAACAACCGCCCTGTGTGGCTTGCTCATTATGTAGATGAGACTGATTACGAAGGACAGTTTGCAATATGGCAGGCCAGTGCATACGGCAGGATGGACGGAATTGAAGGCGATGTTGATATGAATATAAGAGTCAACGATGTGCCATTATTTTGATGATTTCAAGGACTGTACGGAATATTTCCGATACAGTCCTTTTGTTATATTTCTGATTATTTTGTCATAGTATTGAGTATGTACAACGGAGGTTGATAACTATGATACGAAACAGAATAATAAGAGATACAATATTATTGACGGCAATGCAGCTTATACTTGATTCAGCAGCGTTATTTCTGAATGGATTCATTACAAGGCAGCTTGGAGCGTCGGCAATAGGATTATTTGCGCTTATGGGTTCATTTCTGGGACTTGCAGGAATAATATCAAATGGAAATGCTTTCTTATGCACAAGCAGACTTATTTCCGAAGAAATGGGTAAAGAAGGCGGGAATCCTAATCGAATACTATTTCACGGAATAAAATTATGCATAATACTTAGTCTTACTGTATCGGCATTACTGATGATATTTGCACGACCTGCCGCTGTAAAATTTTTCGGAGATACCGCAGTAATAACATCACTAAGATTTATGCCGATTGCTCTCATAACCGGTGCAGTTTCAAGTTGTTTCAAAGGATATTTCAATGCCTGCCGAAAAGCATCATCGGCAGCAATTGCAGATATAGCGGAATTTATAATAAAATCAGCATCAATAATTATTATGACAATACTTTCCGAAGATAATAGTCAAGGTACAGTATGCAGAATCATGATAACATCAATCATAGCCGGAAATGTTACTTCATTTTTGTTCTTGGCTGTACTTTTTGCAAGGAAACACATTTCAGGCAGCGGAAAGGGAACTCTTAGTTTTCGTGAATATGCAGGTTTTGCCTTCCCGATAATGGGAGGTGGAATTTTAACATCTATACTCAGCAGTACAAACGATGCACTTGTTCCTGCTTGTCTCAGACAATATGGCGATTCAATAGACGAAGCACTGGCACTTTTCGGAATATTTGAAGCAATTGTTATACCAACATTATTTTTTCCATCTGTAGTATTATGTTCCATGTCGGGAATAATAGTAACAGAATCGGCACGTGCATCTGCATCGGGAAACAGTGAGCGTCTAAAAAGCATTACATCAAGGCTTATACGATATACTATGATATACGGAATTTTTGCGGCAGCAGTACTTATACGTTTTGGCAGACCTATAGGAATTCTTCTCGGCGGAGGAGAAATAGGCGGAAATATGATCTCAGCAATCGCACCCGTTGTTCCGTTTATCTACATGGAGATTGTCCTTGAAGCAATGATAAAAGGAATGGGGTTACAAGGGTTTTCATCGTTGAATTATCTTGCCGAATACGTTATCAGAATATCAATAGTATTAATTGCTGTCCCTCATTTTGGTTTTGCAGGAATTGCCATATCTTATTATGCAAGCAACATATTCGGAAATACATCACGGCTCATTAAACTTCTGCATCATACAGGAGTCCGTTTCAGACCATTTTTCATGGTAATTTCTCCTGTAGTATATTCATTTATGTCTATGGCTGCAGCAGAGCTGCTATGCACAATTGCAGGCATATCAGGGAATAGCATTGTTAGTATTGTTATATTTAGTACGATATGGGCTGTAATATACGGGGGAGTATTTTTTGTTTCTCACAAACTTTCATCAGGAGAATCGAATAACAGATTCTTTGTGCAAAATGAACAAAGAAGTATATGAATAATAATAGAAAATGTAGAAAAAATTGAAAAGTATTGCAATTTGAATGATTTTGTTATATAATTATATATGTGCTATAAAAAAGCACAAACAAATCAGAAAAAAATATGCAAAATCCATACGGAGGAAAAACAAATGAATAATTATGATGTAACACAGATAAGAAATATAGCTTTTGCAGGACATAACGGTTCAGGTAAGACTTCACTTGCAGAGGCATTGTTATATAAAGCAGGTGCATCTGATCGTCTGGGTAAGGTTGCAGACGGTACAACAGTATGTGACTATGATGCTGAAGAAATCAAAAGAGGAATTTCTATCGGAACATCTCTTGCATCTTTCAGCTATGGAAATACAAAAATTAATCTTCTTGATACTCCCGGATTGTTCGACTTTGCTGCTGAAATGATTGAGGGTATTCACGCCGCAGATACTGTAATGATTACTGTATCTGCAAAGTCAGGCGTTAAGGTCGGTACTAAAAAAGCTTATGAAGAAGCTGTAAAGCAGGGAAAGTCAAAAATGTTCGTTGTAACTAAAATTGACGATAAGGACGCTAACTTCTTCAATGTACTCACAGAACTGAAAACAGTATTCGGTCCTACAGTTTGCCCTGTTGTTGTTCCTGTCGTAAGTGATGGAAAAATAGTTTCATACGTAAATCTCATTGAGATGAAAGCGTATAAGTATGACAGTAAGGGCAATGCTGTTGAAACAGATATGCCTACAGCTGAAATTTCAGAAAAATTTGAATATCGTATTGATGGTCTCCTTGCAGCTGTTTCCGAAGCTGTCGCTGAAACATCTGATGAGCTTATGGAAAAATTCTTTGAAGGTGAGCCTTTCACGCAGAAGGAGCTTATTGACGGTATCCATGACGGTATGAACAGGGGTATTATTACACCTGTAGTATGCACATCTGCAACAGAGCTTACAGGTATAGATATGCTTTTCAAAGAAATTGAGCTGCTTCTTCCCAATCCCACAGAGGTATATTCCGCTGAGGCATATACTCCCGCAAAGGATGTAGTTGAGGTTACCTGCTCCGAAAGTGAGCCTCTTGCAGCTCATGTATTCAAAACTGTTGCAGATCCTTTTGTTGGTAAGATGTCATTTATCAAGGTTATTTCAGGTAAACTTACAGCTAACAGTGAAGCTGTAAATTCCGCAACAGGCAATAACGAAAAAATCGGAAAGCTTATTACTCTCTGTGGTAAGAAGCAGACGGAGATTTCTTCTGCATCAGCAGGCGATATTGCAGTAGCAGTAAAAATTTCTGCAAATACAGGAGATACGCTTTCAAATGTATCAAGAATAGTAGAATTCCCTGAAATGAACTTCCCGAATACCTGTTACTCAATGGCTGTAAAGGCTAAAGCACAGGGAGATGAAGCAAAGATTTCCACAAGTATGCAGCGTCTTACTGAGGAAGATCCTACTCTCACATATATTCAGGATGAAACAACAAAAGAACAGATTCTCAGCGGTCTTGGCGAACAGCATCTTGAAGTTGCCGCTGCAAAGGCTAAGGCTAAATTCGGAGCCGATATAAACCTTTCAGTTCCTAAGATTGCATATAAGGAGACTATCCGTAAGAAAGTCAAGGTAGAGGGCAAGCACAAGAAGCAGTCAGGCGGTCATGGTCAGTACGGTCACGTATGGATTGAATTTGAGCCTTGTGTAAGCGATGAGCTTGTTTTCGAGGAGAAGGTATTCGGCGGTGCAGTTCCTAAGAATTATTTCCCCGCTGTTCAGAAGGGACTTGAAGACTCAGTAAAGAAAGGCGTTCTTGCAGGATGTCCTGTTGTGGGATTAAAAGCTATCCTTGTTGACGGTTCATATCATCCTGTTGATTCTTCCGAAATGGCATTCAAGACAGCCGCTTCTATTGCATATAAGGAGGGACTCCGTCAGGCAGATCCTGTAATGCTTGAACCCATCGGTGAACTTAAAGTAAATGCACCTGATGAAAATACAGGTGATATTATGGGCGAACTCAATAAACGCCGTGGCAGAGTTCTTGGTATGGAGCCTGTTTCCCACGGAACAACACAGATTGTCGCAGAAGTTCCTATCAGAGAAATGCATGATTTTGCAATGTATCTCCGTCAGGTAACAAGAGGTATGGGCAGCTTTATATTTAACTTTGTCAGATATGAACAGCTTCCCGCAAATCTTCTTACAGAAGTAATTTCGGCGCTTAGCATTGAAGAATAAAGCAATACTCGGACAAACAGCGGCAATCATAACCGCTGTTTGTCTTTTTCCCTTAAAATCTTTCGCAACACTTCGGGGTGATGTGAACGGCGACGGAAAATTTTCCGCAGCCGACCTTGTCTCACTGTCTGGATATGTACTGGGTTCAGGTGAAATGCCGAAAAATCCTGACTCAGGTAATATGCATCCCGACAGTAAGCTCGATGTGTATGATATAATTACAATGCGTAAGGAACTTTTGAAATCTCCTGCCACAAATATAGTTCGTGTCACAAATACAGAAGAACTCAAAACGGCTCTTGCAAATGCTAAGGCAGGGGATGAAATAGTACTTGCAGAAGGTGAATACATCTATAGCGGTTCAACTCCTAAGGGGCGTACCTTTACAGGAGAAGCTGACGGAACAGAAGCTGCTCCTATCATACTTCGTTCAGAAAATCCTGAAAATCCCTCGATTATTTCCGGAACTACATTAGAACATCACTATGCTATTACAATTCTTGGAGATTGGTGGGAACTTCGTGATTTAAAAGTCACTAATGCATCAAAAGGAATAATTGTAGATAATAGTAACCATACAAAGATAATAAACTGTGAGGTGTATAACACAGGTACAGAGGGTATACATCTTCGTGATAATAGTTCATACTGTCTTGTTGATAGCTGTAATATTCATGATATAGGTGTTCTTACACCTAAATACGGAGAAGGTATATACGTGGGCAGCTCAAAATCAACGACAGAATATGGTTATAAATGTGACTACAACAGGATAAGTAATTGTACCATAGGCCCTAATGTAGGCGCAGAACACATTGATGTTAAGGAATACACTACATGAACTATAATCGAATACTGCACCTTTGATGGCAAAGGCATGAAAGGTGAAAATTATGCCGACAGTTTTGTTGACCTCAAAGGAAACGACTGTGTTCTTCGTTATTGTACAGGCTATAGAAACGGTGAAAATAATATAAATCGTGCTTTTGAGATGAATAAGCTTGATGAAGGATGGGGACAGAACGCTTATATTTACAGTAATAAGGTTTACATGGATACGCCTACAAACTCAGAGGGTAAGAAAATGGTATTCCTCAATTCATGGAATTGTACAGAAACTGTATGGGATAACTGGATGGCGTATGAGGACGGAGAATTATTTTATTGCGACAACGAAAAAGATAAGTGGACATATTACAACTGTAACGGACTTACTTATGGCAATTCAGAAATCGAAAAGGATATGCCAGATTAAGTCGTAGTTTTATGAAAAAATAAAATGAAAAAATCCTGCAAAAGCAACAATAAAAGCTTTTGCAGGATTCTTTTTTTAAGAATAACTCAGACACCATAAGTTTTTCTGTATTCAATCATCTTATCGAGATATTCCTTACCGGGAACAATATCATTTCTGATTGCATCGATAATATCCTCCATTGTAACAATGGGATATACGGTTACGCCGAAATCACGTTTTACTTCCTGAACAGCTGAAAGCTCTCCGGTACCCTTTTCCTGACGGTCAACAGTGATAACCATACCTGTTACATCCACATTTGCAGCTGATTTAAGCTTAGGCATGGATTCACGGAGTGCTTTTCCTGATGTCATAACATCGTCAATAATAATAACTTTTTCATTATCAGTAAGAACCTTACCAACAAACATACCGCCTTCGCCGTGATCCTTTGCTTCTTTACGGTCGAAGCAGTAGGAAACGTCTACACCGAATTTATTGCTGAGAGCAACTACAGTAGAAACAGCAAGAGGAATTCCCTTATAAGCAGGTCCGAAAAGTGTTTCAACAGGAATATTGTTATCGTGAATACATTCAGCGTAATATTCACCCAGTTTTGCAAGCTGAGCACCTGTTTTGTAGTTTCCGCAATTGATGAAGTAGGGGGCGATTCTACCGCTTTTCAGAGTAAATTCTCCGAAGGTAAGAACACCGCAATCAACCATGAATCTGATAAAGCTTTCTTTGTAAGTCATTATAACTCTCCTTATTAATTTAATCTCCGAAAGAAACACCGATAGCCTTTGCAGCTGTAACGAGAGGATCATCCGGAGTTACAAACTTAGTTTTTCCTGCTATGTCAGCAAGCTTGTTAGATGTGATTTTATCACCTATTTTAGCAACAGTTCTGCCATATTTTTCTTTTTCTATAAGAGAAGCAGCAAATACTCCGAACTGTGTAGAAAGTATTCTGTCATAAGCACTGGGCGCACCACCTCTCAGCATGTGACCGGGAACGCATACACGTGCTTCTATACCTGTGTTATTCTGAATCTGAGCTGCAATACGTCCTGTGGCAGTTATAATTCCATCCTCAGCACGCTTTTTTGCACGATCTTTTTTCTTCATTTTAGCTTCATTCACATCAAATGCACCTTCAGCTACAGCAAGAATAGAGAATGTTTTTCCTGACGCACTTCTTGCAATGACAGCATCACAGATTTTGTCTATATCATAGGGAATTTCAGGAATAACAATTATATCTGCACCGCCTGCAATACCTGCATTGAGAGTAAGCCAACCTGCTTTATTTCCCATAACTTCACAAACGAGCACACGGCTGTGACTGGCAGCTGTAGTATGAAGACGATCGATAACATCGGTAGCAATGTCAACAGCAGTATGAAAACCGAAAGTTACATCAGTGCCAAAAATATCATTATCAATAGTTTTGGGCAAACCAATAACATTAAGACCCTCATCATAAAGGAGCTTTGAAGTTTTGTGAGTACCATTTCCGCCGAGTGTAAGGAGACAGTCAAGCTTCTGTTTTTTATATGTTTCCTTCATGTTCTTGACTTTGTCGATGTTGTCTTCGCCAATAACCTGCATCATCTTGAATGGCTGACGTTTTGTACCGAATATTGTTCCACCCTGAGTGAGAATACCTGAAAAGGCTGAAGGTGACATATCCTTGCAAAGATTATTGATAAGACC
>JAFXAJ010000007.1 GCA_017517145.1 Ruminococcus sp. | reverse complement strand
TCGGTAAGACACCTATCAAGTCTACATACCTTATCAATAAGGCTGATTTCGTAGCTTGTCACAACCAGAGCTATATCGATAAGTATGATATGGTTTCTGATATTAAGCCAGGCGGTACATTCCTCCTTAACACAATCTGGACTCCTGAGGAGCTCGACGCTAACCTCCCCGGACAGGTTAAGAGATATATCGCTCAGAACAACATCAACTTCTACACAATCGACGGTGTAAAGCTTGGTAAGGAAACTGGTATGGGTACACGTATCAACACTATCCTCCAGTCTGCTTTCTTCAAGCTTGCTAACATCATTCCTTTCGAGGAGGCAGTTGGCTACATGAAGGCTGCTGCAGAGGCTTCTTACGGCAAGAAGGGACAGGATATCGTTGAGAAGAACTGGAATGCTATCGACGCTGGTCACCAGAACATCGTTAAGATTGACGTTCCTGCTTCATGGGCTGACGCTGCTGATACACAGATGGGCGTAGCTGCTGTAACTTGCGAGGACAAGAACCTCCAGGATTACGTAAACAAGATTCAGATTCCTTGCAACGCTCAGAAGGGTGATACACTCCCTGTTTCTACATTCGTAGACATGGCTGACGGTACATTCCCACAGGGTTCTGCTGCATTTGAAAAGCGTGGTATCGCTGTAGATGTTCCTGAGTGGATTCCTGCAAATTGTATCCAGTGTAACCAGTGTGCTTACGTTTGTCCTCACGCTGTAATCAGACCTGTTGCTCTTACAGAGGAAGAGGCTGCAAATGCTCCTGAGGCTGCTAAGATTGTTGACTTCAAGCCTGCTTTGGGCGGTCTTAAGTACATGATGACTGTATCTACACTTGACTGTACAGGATGCGGCGTTTGTGCTAACGTATGTCCTGCTAAGGAGAAGGCTCTCGTTATGAAGCCTATCGCTTCACAGATGGATCAGCAGGCTGTATTCGCTTACGGTACAACTATCGACGAAAAGGCAGAGGTTGCTGCTAAGTTCAAGGCTGACACAGTTAAGGGTTCACAGTTCAGACAGCCACTCCTCGAATTCTCAGGTGCTTGTGCTGGTTGTGGTGAAACACCTTACGCTAAGCTTGCTACACAGCTCTTCGGCGACAGAATGATGATCGCTAACGCTACAGGTTGTTCTTCAATCTGGGGTGGTTCTGCTCCTTCAACTCCTTACACAGTTAACAAGCAGGGCAGAGGTCCAGCTTGGTCCAACTCACTCTTTGAGGATAACGCTGAGTTCGGTTACGGTATGTACCTCGCTCAGGAAACACTCAGAGCAAGAGTTACTGAGAAGGTTAAGGCTCTCGAAGCTAAGACTGAGTGTGCAGACGTTAAGGCTGCTATCGCTGAGTACTTTGAAACATACAATGACGGTGCTGCTAACAGCGTAGCAACAGATAAGCTTGTTGCTGCTCTCGAAGCTTGCGGCTGTGATGACGCTAAGGCTATCCTTGCTGAGAAACTCTATCTCTCCAAGAAGTCACAGTGGATTCTCGGTGGTGACGGTTGGGCTTACGATATCGGTTTCGGCGGTCTTGACCACGTTATCGCTTCTGGTAAGAACGTAAATATCCTCGTATTCGATACTGAGGTTTACTCAAATACAGGTGGACAGGCTTCCAAGTCTACACCTACAGGTGCTATTGCACAGTTCGCTGCTGCTGGTAAGGTTGTTAAGAAGAAGGATCTTGCCGGTATCGCAATGAGCTACGGTTACGTATACGTTGCACACGTTGCTATGGGTGCAAATATGAACCAGTGTATCAAGGCATTCGCTGAGGCTGAGGCTTATGACGGTCCTTCAATCATCATCTGCTATGCTCCTTGTATCAACCACGGTATCAAGACAGGTATGGCTACAGCTCAGGCTGAGGAGAAGAAGGCTGTTGAGGCTGGCTACTGGCACCTTTACAGATACAATCCTGCACTCAAGGAGGAGGGCAAGAACCCATTCATCCTTGATTCCAAGGCTCCTAACACAGACGAGTTCAAGAACTTCCTCATGGGCGAAGTACGTTACAATTCACTTGCACGTGCTAACCCTGAGCGTGCTGAAAAGCTCTTTGACGCTGCTGTTGCTAACGCTAAGGACAGATACGATTATCTTACACGTCTTACAACTCTCTACGGACAGGACTAATTCAAGACGTTGAATAGCGGTGCTGCATAGTGATATGGGGCATTGCAAATATGCTGTAACGATTATTACAAATCCCTCTCGGAACAATCCGAGGGGGATTTTTTATTAATCTTACATAAAATAAACGGCTTCACACGGCGGTATTTAGTGTGTATATGAAAATTATATATAGGTACTTGACAAAAAATAACAAATGTGATATTATATATGTAAATTCGGTTGAGTTGCCGAATTGAAAAAAAGTGTCGAAAAAAATTTTTTTAAATTTTATACAACCTTTTGATGTGCTGAGGGGTATTATTAATGACAGCACCTACACCAATCCCTAAAACAACAGCAGACAAATCTAATGGCATAAATGACGTATGCCGTCGTTGGACTTCCTCACCATACGGAAGTATGCTTTCGTCGTCCGCCTTGACATACAACATTTCTGCTCATCATCTTTGTTTGCTAACATTTCAGGATTTGGTATTAAAAGCTGCATAAAACGACACAAAAATTATTAAAGGGGAAAAAAATTATGAAACTCAAAAACTTATCATCCGTTATCCTTGCTGCTATGATGGCAGCAACATCAGTTCCGGCAGCAAGTCTTATTGCTCCATACAGCAATCTTACAGCTTATGCCATTGAAGTTGAAGACGAATCAACTTATGATAATGGTGTCGTAGCTGAGGGTACTTGCGGCGAAAACCTCAAATGGACGATATATTCGCAGGATGAAGTATGCCTTGCTGTCAGCGGATACGGCGAGATGCCTGATTGGGAAAGTTTTGATGATACACCATGGGCTGAATACTGCGATTCTGTTGGAGTAATACGTGTTGAGTGTGGTGTACAAAATGTAAGTGAAAATGCTTTTTCTGGAATTGACGCATTTTTATTTGTCGTTGATAATCCGAATTGTGTAATTCCCGACAGCGAAACAGCTATTCCCGAATGTGCTGAAATCTGGGGATATGATGAATCAACAGCACTTGCTTATGCTGAAAAGTATGGCAGAGAATGTGACTCAATTGGAACAGCTGACGAGTATCATGTAGCTGAAGGCGATTTCAATGGTTTAGAATGGATACTCTGGAGCAACGGTGGCCTTGCATTCTATGGATATGGCGACATTGCTGCAGAAAACGGTGTTTATCCATGGGACAGAGTTGCTGACAGCATTAAAACAATTACAATCAATACGTCTGTAAGAAGCATTGGTGAAAATGCTTTCACTAAGTGTACAAGTCTTGAAAGTGTATTGATGTATACTCCTGACTGCAAAATTGCTGACAGCGCTGATGTATTCCCAAGTGATGTTTTGCTTCAGGTTGGTGCGGACACAACAGCAGAAGAATATGCAAGCAAGTATAATTTATCACACGATGTATATAACTTCTTTACAGCAAGCGGTGAAATCGGCGATAATCTCTCGTGGACTCTTTTCAATGGCGGTTCTTTACGTATCTACGGCGAGGGCGATATGATTGACCTTGGCGGAGTAAATCCTTGGGGCGAATATGAGGACGAAATCACACGAGTACAGATTAACGAGGAAGTTACAAGCATTGATAAATCTGCATTTGAGGGTTGTGACAACATCGCTGAAATGATTGTTTTAAATCCCGAATGTAAGTTTGCTGAAAGCGAAGATGCAATTCCCGAAGATACTGTAATCTTTGGTGCAGAGGGTTCAGGTGCTTTGATGTATGCTCAGATGTTCGGCAGAAGCTTCAAGACTATATCTTCTGAAATTACAGCTCCCGAGGAGGAAGAATCTCCTTTTGTTGCCGAGGGTAAGTGCGGTGAAACTCTCGATTGGAATATCCAGACTGACAAGCGACTTTTCATTAATGGCGACGGCGTTATGGACAGTTATATGGGCTACAGCAACTGGGAGGAATATACCGACTTATTTGATACAGTTGAATATTCCGGAAAACTTGAAAACTATGGCGAATATGCTTTCTACAACTGCAAGAATCTCAAATCCATTGAGCTTGCACCTGTAATTGGTGCTCACGCATTTGAGGGCTGTTCAAATATTACAAGTACAATAACATCTGGTGAATTTGTTCTTAAAGAAATCGGCGATTACGCTTTCTATGGCTGTGATAATTTGGGCGGATTAACTATAAAAAATCCTGAATGTGTCATTGCTGACAGTCCTTATGTATTCCCTGAGGATATGACTATTTTTGGCGTTGCAGGCTCAACTGCACAGGCTCATGCTGAAAAGTACGGTTTGGAGTTTGTTGATATTACAGAAACGACATTTGAAATGGTTGCTGGCGGTGAATTAGGTAATAATCTTTATTGGAACCTCTGGAGCAGCGGTGTTCTTAATATATTAGGTAACGGTGATATGATTGAGATTGACGGTGTTTATCCTTGGGACGAGTATGCTGATCAGATAACAAATGTATATGTTCGTGAGGATGTAACAAGTATCAGCGCAGGTGCTTTTGATGATTGTGTAAATCTTAGCAGTGCAGACATAAGAAATCGTAAATGCGTAATTGCTGATGTTGATAACGTATTCCCTGCAAACACAGTAATCCATGGTTATGCAGGCTCAACTGCACAGGCTTATGCTGAAAAGTATAATATGCACTTTACAGCTATAAGAACAGAAATTGTAAGCGGTGAATTTGGCGAAGGTTTTGAGTGGACGATTTTCGACGACAATACAATTTTAATCGACGGTGTGGGCAAAATGCCTGAATATGAGGCAGGTAATTATCCTTGGAGCGACTATTCGGATATGATTAAGGAGATTCAACTTGGCAAGGAGGTAGAAAGCATCGGTGCTTACGCATTCTACAACTGCACAAATCTCAATCATATACAACTTGCTCCTGTAATTGGCGAACACGCATATGACGGTTGTATTAATGCTTACGGTGTTGGCTATTATTCTGATATTCCTGTTAATGAAATCGGTGATTACGCTTTCAATAATTGCGGATTTTTCTCATATCAATTCACTAATCCCGAATGTGTTATTGCTGACAGCGAGTTTGTATTCCCTGCAAACACAGTAATCCATGGTTATGCAGGCTCAACTGCACAGGCTTATGCTGAAAAGTACGGCTTGGAGTTTGTTGAGATTGAAAGCGAAGAACAGGGATTTATCGCATATGGCGAATTAGGCGAAAACCTCACATGGAAGCTCCTTAATGACGGTATGCTTTACATTAACGGCGAGGGTGAAATGCTTGAATGTGGTGAAGGCGGTTATCCTTGGAGCGATTTTTCAGATAAGATTAAGGATATTTCACTTGCTAAGGAAGTAACAAGCATCGGTGCTTACGCATTCTACAACTGCACAAATCTCAATCAGATACAACTTGCTCCTGTAATTGGCGAACACGCATATGACGGTTGTATTAATGTTTACGGTGTTGGCAGTTATTCTGATATTCCTGTTAATGAAATTGGTGATTACGCTTTCAATAATTGCGGATTTTTCTCATATCAATTCACTAATCCCGACTGTGTAATTGCTGACAGCGAGTTTGTATTCCCTGACGGTGCAACAATTTGGGGACACATTGGCTCAACTGCACAGGCTCATGCTGAAAAGTACGGTTTAGATTTTGAAGTTATCGAGGGTGAACCTGTTACAACAACTGCACCTGATTCCGACTCTGAAACAACTACAACAACTTCTACAACAACTCCTAATGATTCCGAGTCAGAGCTTCCACAGACAGGTTTCTCAAAAGCTTATGACTATCTGGCATTTTCCGCTGGCGTAATGGCTCTTTGCGGTATTTATGCTATGAAAAAGGGCAAGAAGAAAGAGGACGAAGAATAATTAGCAATAGTGGAAATGACAGAATAAATGACAAAATTTCACGACATAATTTTTGACATAATTTAATATTCAGCAAAAGAAACCGCACAGAGCGAAATGCTTTGTGCGGTTTTTGACTTATCCATATTTCTCGCTGAGATATATGCTTACTCTGTTCTGGATAATTTCAGCTGTCTTTTCTGCCGTATATTCACCCTCGAAAAATGGCATAGTTTCCTCACGGATAATATTGTAAATTACATTATCTCCCTGTCTTACGTCCTTTGCGGCTTCACGAACTATTTTGTCGTATTTCTCACATTCTTCGTCGGTGAACTCGTAATATGTGATAAAATCGTCACTGTCAGGTCCAATCCAGAGCTTATCGCCTCTGATTGTTTCGCCGTTTTCATCAGTATAGGTTGCGTTTTTCTGCTCCTCCAACTGCTTTACGTAGTATTCCTCAACCGCAGGATACTGCCATCCGCCGAATACACCGTTAGTATCTGTGTAGTATCCTTCAGAGAAGTAAACTGTCTTGATAACATCCCATGCGCCCTCAATACAGGGAGAATTTGCCATAATTCCCATACAATTCGACGGCTGAACAAAAGAGCCGTTTCCGTTTTCGTTGGGATAGCCGACAAGTGTTGCAGGCTCGTTAAATCGCGCATGAAGTGTTTGACGGAGACCGAACCAGCCGCCCAAGTCCATATCGTAAATCATACTTTCGTCGTTGATGTACTGACCTTCGTTGTATACATCAAATCCGCCGCTTTCATTCATCCAGCTGTCATATTCCTCTAATGTAAGTCCTATGTGGTTATCACGGACAATATTCAGGGCTTTGATAAATCCCTCATTTTCAAAATTGCACACGGCATTTTCATAGTCCACAAATTCAGAATAATCCATAAGCAGCAATAAATTATAGTTCATCTCCTGGTTTGCCCATGTGTTGATTTTCATTCCCTCTGGAAGAGCCTTTATTTTCTCGGCAAACTGGTCATAGTTCCAGCTTGTAAGTCCGTCAAGGAACTTATCCTTTACAACCATAGTTTTGAATGAGAAAGAGGGGGAAATCTGCAAAAGCTTGCCGTTGAAATCCAACCCTTCAAGGTAGCCGTCGAGGAAATTCTCACGTTTAAGCTCTGTGTCTTTGTCAAGGAGAGTGTACAAATCCACGAAAATTGACTCTCTTGCACCAAATGAGCCGGGAGTTATTTCATTGTTAAACGTGATAACATCGGGGGCATTTCCACTTAATATATCCTGATGAAGTTCTGTAATTCTGTCATCGTAAAGAGAATTTGCATTGCCATAATCTTTTATCTCTACACGATATGGGCTGTCAGGCTTTGCTGAATTATAGGCTTTTGCAGGTGCATTTACAAGATCGCCTCCCACAAGATTTGCCACACGAATGACTGTTTTACTTTCAAGAACAGAAATATCTGCCTCTGTAAGCAGTTTCATTGTACTGCCGTTTGCATCTGTCATAGCAGCAGCAAATTCATTTTCTCCCGTCATAGTAAGGGAGTATATACTGGTGCTGTTGAAATCGTTGTCGATGAAATCGCAAAGCTTAATCCAACTGTTATCCTTTAAGCCGTAAAGCATACCGTTAAACATTGCCGCAAGCCGATATTCCCCGAAACCTGCCGTCATTGTGTAGGCTGTATCGGTAAGGGGAGAACATTCCTGCTTATTTACAAGCTCCGCAGCCTCAATTTGTGCAGTATATGTGGTTTTTCCGTCGGTGTAGACTACTGTGGGAATTCCCTCGGAGTCAATGGAT
>JAFXAJ010000100.1 GCA_017517145.1 Ruminococcus sp. | reverse complement strand
GCAGCGTTCATAGAACCGCCGTACTGGATTGTTACAGCGTCAGCTGTTGCCTGATCGTAGAGCTTAGCAAGCTGTGCACGGATAAATCCGCAAACTTCCTCAGCCTGATCGGGAGTAGCTGTAAGACCTGTGCCGATTGCCCATACAGGCTCATAAGCGATAACAACATTCTTAACCTGCTCAGCTGTTACGCTCCAGAGGTCAAGCTTAATCTGACGAGCGATAACTTCCTCAGTGATGTTGCACTCACGCTCCCACTTGAGCTCGCCAACGCAAACAATAGGCTTGATACCAGCATTGAGAGCAGCAAGAGTTCTCTTGTTTACTGTCTCGTCTGTCTCACCGAAATACTGTCTTCTCTCGGAGTGACCGATTACTACGTACTCAACGCCAAGCTCAACGAGCATGGGAGCAGAAATTTCGCCTGTGAAAGCGCCCTTTTCCTCAAAGTGAACATTCTCAGCGCCGATTTTTACGTTAGAACCTGCTGTTACGTTCATAGCTGTTTCAAGGTTTGTGAAAGGTACGCAAGCAATAACCTCTACGTTACCCTCAGCGTTAGCAACGAGGGGCTTGATAGCTTCGAGGAGAGCCTTAGCCTCTACTCTTGTATTGTTCATTTTCCAGTTTCCGGCAATAATTGCCTTTCTTGTTGACTTGTTCATTTCAATTTACTCCTTATATGAATTAAAATTTAACTACATCTTCAGTAGTACCAAAGTTATCATAGCAATTTTCATCATCGCAATTGCAGTCACATCCGCAGTCACAATCACAGTCACAATCGTCAGCTCCGCCGTTATTGCTTCCATTATTGTTTCCTACAGATGCCTTGGCTGACAAACCTTTATTGTGACAGCCAATAGATGTACTTATAGACAGACCGTTTTTTATGGGTGCAATAAGCATACCCACTGCAAGTCCGAACAGGAAGCCTGCAACAGCCAGAAGAACTGCAACAACCTTGTCCTGCTGTGCCTTTTCAATTAAGTTGTTCATAATTTTCAACTCCTTTGAAATAAGGGCGAATATTTCTATCCGCCCCTATCAATTGTATAAGCTTACTTTTCAGCGATAGCAGCTACACCGGGGAGAACCTTACCCTCAAGATATTCGAGAGAAGCACCGCCGCCTGTGGAGATGTGGCTCATCTTGTCAGCAAAACCGAGCTGCATAACAGCTGCTGCGGAGTCGCCGCCGCCGATGATTGTTGTAGCGTCTGTCTCAGCGAGAGCCTTAGCTACAGCGATTGTACCCTTAGCAAGTGTGGGGTTCTCAAATACGCCCATAGGTCCGTTCCAAACTACTGTCTTAGCGGACTTAACTGCCTCTGCAAAGAGTTCCTGTGTCTTTGTGCCGATGTCAAGTCCCATCTTATCAGCGGGAATTGCATTGGAATCAACGATTTCTACTGCAATTTCAGCATCAATAGGATTGGGGAACTCAGCTGCGATTGTTGTATCAACAGGGAGAAGAATCTTCTTGCCGAGGCTCTCAGCCTTAGCGAGCATTTCCTTGCAGTAATCAAGCTTCTCGTCGTCAACGAGAGAAGTACCGATAGAACCGCCCTGTGCCTTGATAAATGTATAAGCCATACCGCCGCCGATGATAAGTGTATCACACTTCTCAAGGAGGTTGGAAATAACGTTGAGCTTGTCAGCAACCTTAGCGCCGCCGAGGATTGCAACAAAAGGTCTCTCAGGAACTTCTACAGCATTACCGAGATACTGGATTTCCTTCTGCATGAGGTAGCCTACTGCTGTCTCCTTAACGAAATTTGTAACACCTGCTGTTGAAGCGTGTGCACGGTGAGCAGAACCGAAAGCATCCATAACGAAAGCTTCTCCGTCAACAAGAGCTGCAAGCTCCTTGGAGAAATCTTCGCCGTTCTTTGTTTCCTCTGCGCCACGGAAACGTGTATTTTCAAGAACAACGATTTCGCCGTCGTTCATCTCAGCAACAGCCTTCTTAGCGTTGTCGCCTACAACTGTATCATCAGCTGCGAAAACAACCTTTGTGTTTACCAGCTCAGCAAGTCTTGCTGCAGCGGGAGCGAGAGAGAACTTAGCCTCAGGGCCGTTCTTGGGCTTGCCGAGGTGTGAGCAGAGAACAACCTTTGCACCGTTTTCAATCAGCTTGTTGATTGTGGGGAGAGCTGCCTGAATACGGTTATCGTTTGTGATAACGCCGTCCTTGAGGGGCACGTTGAAATCTACTCTTACGAGCACCTTTCTGCCCTTAACGTTGATGTCCTCTACGGTTACTTTGTTTAATCCTGCCATTGGTATGACATCCTTTCATTAAAAAATCAATGATGTTGTTAATTTAATAACAACCCTGTATTCTATTTTACACCATTTCAGAAAAAATTTCAAGTCTTTTTGCAATATTTTCAAAAATATTTTTGAAACCTTCTTAGAAATATCATTCAGATAATCGTAATCTGACACATTTTCATTGCGTCAAGTGCTCTCTGGTGCGATTCAGGCGATGTTCCTGCACAGCATCTGCTGTTGACAATTATATCCACTTCGGGAAAAGCACTTTTCAGAAGCATTGCATTTGAAATAACACATATATCTGTACATACTCCGGCAAGTTCAATTTCATCGGGAATACCACCGCACATTTCAGTTATCTCCGATGCAAGCGCAGTTGAACCAAAGGTAATCTTCTCAACAGCTCTGCTGTCAGTATCTGCGAGAATTTCCAGCAGTTCATCGGCTATTCTGTGACCATTAGTTCCCTTGATACAATGAGGAACAGGAAGATTTCTCCCCTCTTTTGTTTCCATATAATTTTCATAATGTGTATCGAGAGTATAAAGAACTGCTGTGTTATCATCAGCAACAGCTTCTTTCAGCCTTTCCACCATAACAGGAAGAACCTCACGTGTTTCTGCATTACTTAAAGCACCACTGATAAAATCATTCTGCATATCAATCATTACAAATACTTTCATTTCTGTTCACTGCTCCTTTTATATAATTTTGACGGTCTGTGCATTGCACCGCCATTGTCGTACATTTCGGTTTCTTCTATTTTCTTAGTCATTTTTCTTCTGAAATTTGCTGCCGCTTCTCTTTTTCCTGTAATAAGCTCATAAGGCTTCTGCAAGTCAGCTATGGTAAAATATTCAGGCAGCAAATCAAAAATTATATCGTGATTAACCACTTCGTCCTTTAGCTTCATAAATGCGTCAAATATTATCTGTCCATGGTCAAATGCCAGCTGACTGCTTTCCGCTGTATCTTCATGGGATTTTATCACAATTTCCCCTTCACCTATGCTTATATCATCTCCGTCCATTGTAATTGTAAACCAGTCTGAACTTTCTGCATCTGAATTTACAGATGTGATGGGCTCAATAGTTCTTATCAGTGCCATAAATGCACATGAAACTATCCATCCCCTTGGATCCCGACCGATTTTGCTGTACGGTTTCAGAGGAATAAGCTTAGCTGATTTCACGCCTGTTTCCTCGGCAAGTTCACGCATTGCCGCTTCTTCTATTGTTTCTTCAGGTCTGAGAAATCCGCCGGGCAATGAATAGCAGCCCTTGAACGGGGCTTCGCCTCTTTTTACAAGAAGTATTTTCAGCTGTTTATTGTCAAGTTCCCTTTTATTTTCGGCTCTTTCACTGTCAATTCCGAAAGTAATAATATCCGTCGCTACTGACGGTCTTTCATAATCTTTATAACTCATATCTCCTCCTGTTATTCTCTATAATGTTATTATCTATTTGATAATAACATTATATCACTATCGAGTTATTTTGTCAATAACATTTTAAAAACTTTATTTTTTAACAATTTATCCGACAAAATAACTATAAATTTACATTTTATCGACACGCCATAAATGCCTTTATTGCGTTTTTTCGACACACTTCTCATTTATTGCTTGACTAATATCCATTTATATAATATTATATTATTATGGGGTATTTTATCCCACTTATGGAAATCTCTCTTATGAGATTTCTGCGCTGCTGCTGCATCATCTTATCTCTTTATATCCACACAAGGAGTATTTTTCCAATGAAGTATAAGCTTTTAATAGGCGATAATATAGATAAACTCGGCAAAAAACTTGCCAATACATTCAAACTTTTCGGCTTTGACACTGTATGCTGCTCAAATTACCTGAATGTTCTTGAAGAAAATCTTGAAAAGGAACATTTTGATGGCTGTGTATTTTTTGCTATTTCCGTCAGGGAAACTGTTTTCGATTTCATCAGAAAATGCAGGGAAAAATTTTCGCATCTGCGTATTTATCCGATCATTACTACTGATTCAACAGAAGTCATTTCGAAACTGATGAACTGCGGTGCTACATACTGTATTATTATGCCCTATCTGTGTTATAGCGTCTGTATTGATATTGCATGGGATTTTGAACCTGACAGATATTCAATAATGCCTGAAATAGCTGATTTCCTCCATCAAAGAAAATTTCCGTATACTATGCTCGGATTCTATTTTCTCTGCTGCGGTATTGATACAGCACTGGAAAATCCTGATTTTCTGCTATACTCATCAACAGAAATATATAATACCATAGCCCGCAAAATGAACAGCACATACGAAAATGTAGAACACGCCCTAAGAGTAATGCTTTCAAATGCTTTCCGCAAAGGAGTTGTTATCAACGGTCAGCTTGAACACAGGAGAATCCGCAATAAAGAACTTATCACCATACTCACTGAAGAATTTATAAAAAGCTCAGAAAATAACCTATAAATTCAACGGCGTTATCAGAGATGATAATGCCGTTACGATTATATTCTTATTTCAGCTGTGCTTCCGCCTGTTTTATTGTTTTTTATCACAATCTGTCTGTCAATACGGTTTCTGAGTTCACTGACATGGGAAATTATTCCTACCAGTCGATTTTCACCTGCAAGTCCCTGCATTGCTTTCATCGCCTGATTAAGTGTTTCATCATCAAGAGAGCCGAATCCCTCATCCACAAACATTGTATCAAGAATAATTCCTCCTGCACTGCTCTGAATTTCTTCAGACAATCCCAGCGCAAGCGAAAGAGATGCAAGGAACGATTCGCCTCCCGATAACGTTCTTACGCTTCTTTCTGTACCATTATAGTGGTCTATAACATTGAGTTCAAGTCCGCTTTTGCTTCTGTTATCAAGAGATGTCCAGCTTCTTTTTAAATCATATCTGCCGTCAGTCATGACTATAAAACGGCTGTTTGCACGAGCTATTACCATATCAAAATAACTCATCTGAACATACGTTTCAAGAGAGACTTTTTCTTTTCCTGTCAGATTTCCGTTGGCAGTATCAGAAAGGTCTTTTTTCCATATAAGTCTTTTTTCAGATTCCGATTTTACAGCCAATTCAGCTGCAATCTTTTCAGCTGCGTAAATATTTGCTGTAATTCTTGCGTCAACTTCTTTCAAAGCAGCTGTATTTTCTTTCTGTCGGAGTAAATATTCAGCCTTTTTCTTTGCGGATTCCTTCGCTTTTTCAATTATATCATCAGAAACCTGACTGCGAAGCAGTTCAATTCTGCTTTTCAGCTGTTCTGTCTTTGATTCCATTTCTCTCAGCTCTGATTCTGCTTTTTCAAGCTTTTTTGTCATGTAATCCTTTTCAACAACAAGTTTATCACGATATTCTTCGGCATCTGCCAGACCATTAAAACGAAGCTGCCCTTTTGATTCAAGATAAGCTTTTTTAAGTTCATCAACTCTGCCCGCAGCTGCTGCAAGCTTTTTTTCGGATGCTCTGAACAGGCTGTCAGTTTCCTGAAATTTTTCTTCAATCTGCGGTACCAATTCTTCAAGCTCTGTCTTACGGCTGAATCGTTTTTCTGCATTTTCAAATTCATGGCAAAGCTGTTTGTTATGTGCTGTTTCTTCTTTAATCCTTTCTTCAATTTTTTTAATGTGATCTGATGTATTTTCACTGTCAACAGTCACACTATCACCAAAAATTTCCTCCGCCGATTTCTCTGCTGTTTTGCGGAGATTTTCTGTTTCCGCACCAACCTTCGCTGCATTTTCGCTGAGCTTAGCCGTCTCTTTTCGTTTACTATCCAATTCAGTTTTCAGTTTCTTTATACTTTCCTCTGTAGGCGCTTCACCGCAAAGCTTTGCAGGGGCAGGATGTTCAATCGAACCGCAGACAGGACAAGGATTTCCTTTTTTAAGGGTTAAGGCAAGGATTCCTGCCTGACTATCAAGAAATCTTCGGTTCATCACCTCATATTCTCCACTGAGAATCTCTGTTTCATCAGCAGACTTTTTATATTTATCCTGAGCATCCCCCAGTTTCTTAACGAAACGTTTATATTCTGACATATCTTTTTCAAGCTGTTTTAAAGCGCCTATACGCTTTTCAGACTGTTCAATATCATAAGCGAGAATCTGCCTGTTTATACCTGCTGATTCAAGCTGTGACATTT
>JAFXAJ010000099.1 GCA_017517145.1 Ruminococcus sp. | reverse complement strand
CGTGGTACTGTTGCAAGAGTTTTTGCAGCTATGGCTCACGCTCGCATCAATGTAAAGCTCATAGATCAGGGTTCTTCTGAGCTTAATGTTATCATCGGTGTAAGTGAAAGCGACCTCCCCGAAGCTATCAGACGTATTTACGATATGTTTATTAATTCTGAGAAATAATTTTATTATTCCGCACAGATATTTATTGTCTGTTCGGAATTTTTTATGAAAATAAACGTAAAATACTTGACAAATATATAAGTATATGTTACAATAAAAATAGAATATGGGTATGCGTTACAAAAATATATAAAACCATTTCGCCACTCATATTTGTGTTATTAATGTAAGCGTTAATAACGCCAAAAATCATAGATAATTATAGAGGGAGGAATTTACTATGAAATTCAAAAAATTATCAGCATTATTACTTGCAGGGTTAATGACGGCATCTGCTGTTTCTTTTACCGAAATTATTCCTCGCACAAAATTCACGGCTTATGGAAGTGCAACAGGTGAATACCCGAATGTTTCCAGCGGAAAATGCGGTGAAAATGCCAGCTTTGTCCTTGATTCAGAGGGAACTCTTACCATAAGCGGTACAGGAGATGTAAAACAGCCAAAGGAATTATACGAACCAGAAGAAGACGTTATATTTCTGCAAACTCCCAAATATTCAGTTAAGAAAATTGTAATTGAAGAAGGAATTACAGAAATAGGAATGTGTGCTTTTAATAAATTATCAGAAGTTACTTCTATAACCTTACCAGAAAGTCTTCAAATAATAAACGCTTTTTCTTTTGAGGGATGCACAAGTCTTAAATCAGTGAAAATACCTGATGCTGTCACTTCATTAGGATGGTGTTCTTTCGCAAATTGTACTTCCCTTGAAGAAGTCATCCTGCCTAACAATGACGAATATGATTGTATAACTCCCTTTGGAAATTGCGACAATTTGAATAACATAGTTTTAGGAGAAAAATCAACACATATTTCTCAATTCCTTTTTAGTCAGTGCACTGGATTGAAAGAGTTTACAATCCCTGACAATGTGACATTCATTGATTTTGGTGCATTTAACGAATGTACAAATTTAACAAAAATTACTCTGCCCGACAGCGTTGAATCAATTTATCCCGTTGCTTTTGGTGGTTGTTCTTCACTGAATACTGTTACAATTCCTAAAAATGTTTCCGAAATTGGAGCAGGAGCATTTCTTGATTGTCCTGCATTGACAGAAATTCTGGTTGAATCCGAAAATACTGCTTATACAAGCAAAGACGGCGTATTATTTACCAAAGATATGGCAACTTTGGTACAATATCCAGAGGGCAAAGGTAACGGTTATATTATTCCTGAAAGTGTAACTTACATATATGACAGTGCTTTTGCATACTGTGATGCACTAACATCTGTAGTACTCGGTGAAAACGTTGATAAAATTGGCAGTTCCGCATTTGAAGAATGTGCAAATCTCAAGTCAGTTAAAATTATGAATCCATATTGCGAAATTTATGATGACTATTCCATTCCCGAAAAAAACAGTAATTTACGGCTACAGGGGCTCGACGGCACAGGAATATGCTGAAAAGTATAACAGAGCATTTATAGCTCTTAAAAGCGACGATACACAGTCAGAACCTACACTCCACGGCGACGCTAACTGTGACGGCAAGGTTTCAATTGCCGACGCTACGGCTATTCTCCAGAGTCTTGGAAATCCTGACAGGTGTAGTCTTTCCGCACAGGGTGCGATAAATGGTGACTGTTATAGTCTCGGAAGCGGTATAACATTAGCTGACGCACTGGCAATCCAGATGTACGACGCTAAGCTTATTTCAGATTTACCTGTAGAAAAGTTACCTGTAGTAAAAAAATAATTAATCAAACAGCCGTCCTATGTGGGCGGCTGTTTGATATTGCGGAAAAACGTATTTTAGCGTATATGATGCTGTAACAATTCAGTTTTTTGTATATTATGCACTGATTTAGTTTGTGCTAACTGTTCATTCCTACAAAAATGAAAAATTTTTCGCTTTTTTTGCCCTTTAAATTCACTGTTATATAGAAGCACTTAAAGTGCAATATATTTTGCAGTAATTACTGTAACAAGGAGGAAATTTTATGAAAAAATTAATTGCATTAACTTTAGCCCTTGGAATGATTTGCGGCTGTACAGCCTGCAATGAAAAGTCTAAAGAAACAGCAGTTCCCGTGACGGAATCGGCAGAATTGGTACTCAATGCCGCAGATATAAGGCTGGGCGACAACTTCAAAGGCGTCAAATGCCTTTCCCATGACCCTTTAAGCGGAAACATCATGACTTTCGGAGAACTGAAAAACGGCAATCTTGCGGGATTTATCAGTAAAAATGATTTCGGAGACTATACTCAGTTTGACTTTACACTGCAGGAGGGAGAGATTTTCTACAATGCCGCACTTCTGACGGGAGGCCGCAAGGCAGTGCTGACCAGTTTAGGCGCAGAAACAATGATTTATGTGTACAATTTCAACGGAGAATTGCAGAATACGCTGAATTGCGGTAATGTTCTTGCAGAGGATACTTACGCAAGAATTTATGGCTGTGAGGAAGGTTTTATCATAAACGACAACAACAATATTCTGACTGTTGTTTCTTCAAATGGCGAAATACTGGGCAATATTGACCTTGTTCACAGTATGGTACAAGGTGTATCTCTTGATACGGACGGTGTGCCTACAGTTGTATATACTGAGGGAAATGTCACGTATACTGCACAGATTGAGGGGACAGAGCTTGTGAATAAGCAGGAATGTTCAACACTTACTGATACCGCCTACACAATGACGGCAGGTTTCGGGGAGTACAGGCTTGCGGCGATGTTTAACGGTATGCTTTACGGTTTAAAGGATAACACCTGGGTTAAGCTTTGTGATTTCATCGACAACGATTTCAACAGCATTAGTATATATTCCCTTGCTATGACGGGAGAAAATGAATTCGCTGCTGTAATGTCGGAGGCAAATGGCAGTACAATGAAACTGCTCACAGAGGCTGATATTTCTGCCCTTGAAAGCAAAACGGTTATTCGTGTGGCAAATCTTGTAGCAGGCGATCTTGTAAATGCACCTGCAAAAGCCTATAATTCAGCAAAGCCTGACAGCCCATATCGTGTAGAAGTAAAAGATTACGGCAATGCAAATTCTCTTTATGATGACAGAATTACAGAACTTCATCAGGATATATTAAGTGGAAATGCCCCCGATGTTATCACGTTTAACAGCGAAATAACTCCCGGCTCATTCGGTGCAAGAGAGTCAATTTTCGTGGATTTGTATACTCTCCTTGACAAAGACACAGAGCTTAAACGTGAGGATTTTCTGGAAGGCTACCTTGAGGGATTGGATTTCAATGGCAAGCTTTTGCAGATCTCCCCCTCTTTCTCTTTCAAAACTATGGTCGTAAAGGATAAGTTCCTTGACGGACTTACAAGCTGGAACTATGACCAGTTTGCCGAGAAAATAAAGGCTCTCCCCGAGGGAATGAAAATCAACACATGGGCAAATCAGGAGATGAACTATAATTTATTGCTGCTTATGGATTATTCTGAATTTGTGGACTATGAAAATGCCGTGTGCAATTTTGAGGACGAGGGATTTATTAAAGCCATGAATATTGTTCGTGATAATCACATAGGACTTACATTAGAGGAGTTTGACAGCTGGATGAATGAAAGCGGCGGATTTGATGTATACAACGAAGGTCAGTACATCAACGACGAAAGTATGATTTACGATATGGACTTGGGCGGCTGGTTCGGTCTCCGTCAAACACTTCATGCGCGATTTAATGAGCCTGCAACACTTGTCGGCTATCCCAACGAAAACGGAAACGGCTCTTTTGTTCAGCCGTCGGAATGTATGGGAATTATGGCAAATTCTCCCTGTATTGAGGGCGCATGGGATTTTATCAAGACAGTTTACTTCTCTGAAGGATACTACACAGATACTAACGGTGTATACGGCGGATGGCAGTATCCTGCGGTTGAGGAATACTATGTAAAACAGTTGGAGAAGCAGAAAAGCGCTACTTATGTTGACGAAAACGGCGAAACATTCAGAGGAGACAAGCTGTGGATCGGACCTGATATGGACGATATTGTCACATATTATGAGTTCACCGATGAAGAATGTGAGAAATACGACAAAATAGTCCGTGAAGCCGCAAAGGACGTAAGACAGGGAGATGCCGTGATTTATGATATAATCCGTGAGGAAACAATGCCATTTTTCGAGGGTGACATTACCGCAGAAAAGGCAGCAGAAATTATTCAGAACAGAGTGAGTATATATCTTAGCGAGAGATACGGATAATAAATAAACCGCACAGAGCAGAAACTCTGTGCGGTTTTTGTTATATATTCTGACTGTAAATTCTTTTTTGTAATTCTCTTATGTCGTATATAATGCCCTGTTTAGAGCAATTAGTCCCATGTGGGATTCTGACCTGTTGATGCTTTAGCGTAATACTGGAGAATTGCAGAAGAATCAGCAGCGTCAACAACATTATCGTTTGTTACATCGGCAGTTGTAGTTTCAATGGATGAGAGTTTAGCCTTGCCGCCGGTCTGAATGTTGGAATATTCATCAAGAACCATTGAAGCGTCGCTGGCATCTACAGAACTATCTTCGTTTATATCGCCGTCAATCCAATAGAATGAACGCTCATACGTATCAGCATATTCGTGTAAAGGAGAGCCGAAATGTCCGATAAGCTCAGTATGTGCAGGAATTGTTGAAGCATTGTCATAAATCACGCATTTCTTGTTTCCGTGGAAGTTAAGATAGTCAAGTTTATTGCAGCCGCTGAAAGCGTCCATATCAATAAATTCGATAGATTCATCAATATCAACAAATTCAAGGTTTTTGCAGTGGCTGAATGCGTTTTTGCCGATGCTTGTAACATTTCCGTAGAAGTATACACTGGTAATCTTATCAGCGTATTCACCCCAAGGATTACTATCTGTATAGTCGGCCATAGCGCCAAAGCCTGTGATATAGAGGATACCCTCGCTATTAAGTTCCCATGTAAATTCTTCATTTAATGTGCCTGTTGCGTCAGTTGTGGGAATAGCATTAAATTTTCTGTTGTATTTTTCAGCATATTTCTGAGCAGTAGAACCTTCGTAGCCCAAGATTACAGCATTTTCAGGAATAGTTTCAGCGCTGTCTGCTATGATACAGCCGCTGTTGTAAAAATGGATTGTTTCTGCATTTTCGCACATTGCAAAGCAATTTTCGCTTAATTCAATTGCATCATCATCCGAGGTGAAGTCGTTGATGCAGATACTTGTAATATCCTTTACGTAGCTGTACCAAGGAGCAGCTGTTATATCTTCTGAGTAATTATCCATTTTACCTGAGCCGTTTATACCTAACATTCCGTCGCTTGTCATGTACCAATATAAGCTTTCGCCGCATGAGCCTTCAATATCAATAAGTGTTATATTCTGGAAGTCACGCTCATACTTTTCGGCGTATTTATGAGCAGTTGAGCCTACATAACCATTGATAGCTGTATTATTATCAAAAACATTTTCGCTGTCTGCTATAATACAGTCAGGATTTGCAATCGGAATAGCCCAAAGGCTGTAACAACCCTTGAAAGCGCAGTCTTTGATTTCATTTATAGGAGATACATCGCCGTAATAAGAATAACCATTCATTCTCTTACAGCCTTCGTATGCATGTGCACCGATTACAGATGTAAGAGCGCCGGTTAAAAGGTTTTCACAGCCATAGAAAGCATAGTCACCGATACTTGTGATTTCCTCTGACATACTTACGGTTCTTATCATGGAAGTATACTCAGCCCATGGTGTATCTTCTGCACTTGCCCAGTTATCCATATCACCCTCGCCGCTGAATACAAGGCTGCCGTTGTCATCGAGAGTCCATTTGATGTTTTCACCGCATTTACCCTCAGCTGCGATTCCCTGCTCATCATTTTCAGAAGAATTATTATCATCGGGAGTTTCAGATTCCTCGGGAACATAAGGATTTTCAGGATATACAGGAGCTTTATCAGTAATTAATTCAAATTCTCTGCCATATTTCAATGCATATTTGTGAGCTGTTGAGTCCTCGAAACATTTTATCTTTGCACCCTCTGCTATTGTAGTTTCAGTATCTGCAATGTAACAATCAGGATTTCCGAACAACAATAAACTATTATTGCATCCTTTGAAAGCGTCTTCCTTAACAGCTATAACAGGAAGATTGTCATAACCAATGTAACCTTGAATATTCGTACATCCCTCAAAAGCGTGTGCACCTATTATACCAAAAATCGGGATATAAGTAAGATTTTTCAAATTGCTGAAAGCATAGTCACCAATATTTTCTATATCATAAACTTGCAATACAATCTCTTGTATCTGGTCAGCATATTCAGCCCAAGGAACTTCATCAGAACTTTTCCAATTAGTCATTTTTCCAGTACCGCTGACTCTCAGACAGTTGTCGCTATCAAATGACCATGTAAGATTTTGTCCGCACACACCGCTTGCAATTGAATAAACAATCAAATCAACCTCTTTACCATACTTTACAGCATAATCATGAGCAGGTGAATTTTCATAACATTTAATTTTGAAATCATCAGGAAATACAAATTCACTATCCGCAATTACACAAAATGAATTGTCAATAGTGATACGGCTGAAATTGTCACATCCATAAAAAGCATAATCCTTTATTTCTGCAGGCGTATTATCTTCATAGTAGGTATAGCCAGAAATATTTTTGCAATTTTCGTATGCATGTTCACCAATTATAGTAGAGAAAAATGCCATTTCAATGTTTACACAGCCATAAAAAGCGTAATCACCGATATTTTTCAGTTTATCTGATGCGCTAATTCTTTTAATCTGTTCTGTGTATTCAGCCCAAGGTACATCATCTGCACTTGCCCAATTATCCATTGCACCCTCACCGGCAATATACATATTACCGTTATTGTTGAGAGTCCATGTGAGCTTTTCACCGCAAGTACCCTCAGCAACAATTTCATTTGCCTCAGCGTCTACAGCATAAGAAAGAAAGCTGTAATACGGAACAGTTACCTCATTGAAAGGCACGGCTGTTGCAGTCATCATTGCTGCAAGAATGATTGATGTGAGTTTTTTGATTTTCATAATATAATCCCTTTTAAATTTTTTTCGCAATCTTTAATGACTGCGTTCTGTAAGTAATACACCGCAGAGCAAGAAAAGGTTGCAATATTTTTCCCCATTTTTTATTTTGTAAAAAATGATAGTTTTATTATATCACCATGCTAAAGTTTTGTCAAGGATTTTAATACAATGTTTATAAATTATTAAAAATCCCTCCTCAGATAAACCGAGGAGGGATATAATCTTTACAGCATATTTAGTTTAACGTCTTAAATTAGTCCTGTCCGTAGAGAGTTGTAAGACGTGTAAGGTAATCGTATCTGTCCTTAGCGTTAGCAACAGCAGCGTCAAAGAGCTTCTCAGCACGCTCAGGGTTAGCACGTACAAGTGAGTTGTAACGAACCTCGCCCATGAGGAAGTTCTTGAACTCATCTGTGTTAGGAGCCTTAGAATCAAGGATGAAAGGATTCTTGCCCTCTTCCTTAAGTGCAGGGTTGTATCTGTAGAGGTGCCAGTAACCAGCCTCAACAGCCTTCTTCTCCTCAGCCTGAGCTGTAGCCATACCTGTCTTGATACCGTGGTTGATACAAGGAGCATAGCAGATGATGATTGAAGGACCATCATAAGCCTCAGCCTCAGCGAATGCCTTGATACACTGGTTCATGTTAGCACCCATAGCAACGTGTGCAACGTAAACATAACCGTAGCTCATTGCGATACCAGCAAGATCCTTCTTCTTAACAACCTTACCAGCAGCAGCGAACTGTGCAATAGCACCTGTAGGTGTAGACTTGGAAGCCTGTCCGCCTGTGTTTGAGTAAACCTCTGTATCGAATACGAGGATATTAACGTTCTTACCGGAAGCGATTACGTGGTCGAGACCGCCGAAGCCGATGTCGTAAGCCCAACCGTCACCACCGAGAATCCACTGTGACTTCTTGGAGAGATAGAGCTTCTCAGCAAGGATAGCCTTAGCATCATCACAGCCGCAAGCCTCAAGAGCAGCAACGAGCTTATCTGTAGCTACACTGTTAGCAGCGCCGTCGTTGTATGTCTCGAAGTACTCAGCGATAGCAGCCTTAACCTCTGCACACTCTGTCTTAGCTTCAAGAGCCTTAACCTTCTCAGTAACTCTTGCTCTGAGTGTCTCCTGAGCGAGGTACATACCGTAACCGAACTCAGCGTTATCCTCAAAGAGGGAGTTGGACCAAGCGGGACCTCTGCCCTGCTTGTTAACTGTGTAAGGAGTTGAAGGAGCAGAACCACCCCAGATTGAAGAACAACCTGTAGCGTTAGCGATCATCATTCTGTCACCGAAGAGCTGTGTAGCGAGCTTAGCGTAAGGTGTCTCACCACAACCAGCACAAGCGCCGGAGAATTCGAGGAGGGGCTGTCTGAACTGTGAGCCCTTAACTGTGTCAGCCTTGAACTT
>JAFXAJ010000098.1 GCA_017517145.1 Ruminococcus sp. | reverse complement strand
TTCTCTAAAAACCGGAACACGAGCGAAATTCCGTATATGACAAATATCAGTTGCAAGGCGGCAAACCGCAGTAATACTTGATGTATTGCAAGGTTTGACAACGCAGCAAATGGTATTTGTTATAGGAAGTTCGCCGTGAGGTAGGTTTTTAGAGGTTCCCATAATACTTGTCTTTGCATAATATGCTGAATTACATTTAGCAGTAAAATAATGGTATCCCCTGATTTATTAAGAAAATACAGTTTTCACTCTTGACAAAAACAAAAAAATGTAGTAAAATATATAATATGTATAATTATAATCAGATAAAGGCGGTATACTGAAAAATGAACTTACTTAAAAATATCTTCGGTGCAAACGCTTATTCAAACAGAGAATTAAAGCGCATTGAACCCATTAAAAATAAAGTCTTATCCCTTGAGGAAGAATATTCCCAGCTCTCAGACGCTGAACTGAAAGCTAAAACTCCTGAATTCAAGGACAGACTTGAATCAGGAGAAACTCTCGATGATGTTCTTCCCGAGGCTCTTGCCACTGTCCGTGAAGCTGCATGGCGTGTTCTTGAGAAAAAGCCTTACCCTGTACAGATTATCGGCGCTATCGTTCTCCATCAGGGACGTATCGCTGAAATGAAAACAGGTGAAGGTAAAACTCTTGTTGCCTGCGTTGCTTCATACCTCAACGCTCTCACAGGCAAGGGTGTTCACGTTGTTACTGTTAACGACTACCTCGCTAAAACTCAGGCAGAGGAAATGGGTAAGGTTCTCCGTTGGCTCGGTCTTACTGTTGGATGTATCCTCCACGGTCTCAACAATGACCAGCGCCGTGCCGCTTATAACTGCGATGTTACCTATGCTACAAATAACGAGCTCGGATTCGACTATCTCCGTGACAACATGGTTACTCACAAGGAACAGCGTGTTCAGCGTGAGCCGAATTTCGCTATCGTGGACGAGGTTGATTCTATCCTTATCGATGAAGCACGTACTCCCCTTATCATTTCCGGTAAGGGCGATAAATCAACTGAGCTTTATTCCATTGCCGACAGATTCGCTAAAACTCTCACTCCTATTACTGTTGTCGAAATAGACGACAAGGAGGATCAGGACGCTATTAACGAAACTGCTGACTACATTATAGACGAAAAAGCTAAAACCGCTACTATTACTCAGCGTGGCGTTAAGAAGGCTGAGCAGGCTTTCCGTATTGATAATCTTATGGATCCTGAAAATATCACTCTTCTTCACCATATCAATCAGGCGCTTAAAGCTAACGGTATCATGAAAAACGAAATCGACTACGTTATTCAGGACGGCGAAATCGTTATCGTTGATGAATTTACCGGCCGTCTTATGCTTGGCCGTCGTTTCAATGACGGTCTCCATCAGGCTATCGAAGCTAAGGAAGGCGTTAAGATCAAGAGCGAATCCAAAACTCTTGCTACTATCACTTTCCAGAATCTTTTCCGTCTTTACAATAAGCTTTCCGGTATGACCGGTACTGCTATGACTGAGGAAGACGAATTCAAGGAAATCTACAAACTTGACGTTATAGCTATCCCCACTAATAAGCCTGTTATCCGTATCGACCACAACGATCAGGTGTATACTTCCGAAAAAGGCAAGTATGCTGCAATTATCGAAAAAATTATCGAGTGCAACAAAAAGGGACAGCCTATCCTCGTTGGTACTATCTCTATCGAGAAATCTGAGCTGCTCTCCGCTATGCTTAAACGTAAGGGCATCAAGCACGAAGTCCTCAACGCTAAGCATCATGCAAAGGAAGCCGAAATCGTTGTTCAGGCCGGTAAATACGGTGCTGTAACTATCGCTACAAACATGGCTGGACGTGGTACTGACATCATGCTGGGCGGTAACGCTGAATTCCTCGCTCGTGCTGAAATGAGAAAGCGTGAAATCCCCGAAGAAATCATTACCGAAGCTATCGGTTTTGCTGATACAGATAACGAAGTAATCCTTAAAGCAAGAGCTCTTTATCAGGAACTCTACAATAAGTATAACGCAGACGTAAAGGAAAAGGCTGTAAAGGTTCGTGAAGTCGGCGGACTTTTCATCCTCGGTACAGAGCGTCACGAATCAAGACGTATTGATAATCAGCTCCGTGGACGTTCAGGCCGTCAGGGTGACGAAGGCGAAAGCTGCTTCTTCCTCTCCGTTGAAGATGACCTTATGCGTATCTTTGCAGGCGATCGTCTTGAAAATATGCTTAAAATGTTCAATATTGACGAGACTATGCCTATCGAAAGCAAGCGTCTTACAAGCATTATTGAATCTTCTCAGAAGAAGGTTGAAGGACGTAACTTCTCAATCCGTAAGAACGTTCTCAACTACGATGATGTTATGAATACTCAGCGTGAAATTATCTACAAGCAGCGTTCTCAGGTGCTTGACGGCGAGGATCTCCATAAGGATATTCTCAAGATGATGGAAGATCTCATTTCCTCTACAGTCAATACTTACCTTTCTGATGAAGATGAACGTGATAACTGGAATATGGTTGGTCTTAAGGAATATTTCCTCGGCTGGCTTATTGACGATGAAGATCTTTCTTTCACAGACGAAGAACTCAAAATCGTTACACGTGAGGAAATCACTAACGCTCTCAATCAGAAGTGCGGCGAAATCTATCAGGCTAAGGAAGAAGAATACGGCAGCGAAGTTCTCCGTGAGGTTGAGCGTGTAATTCTCCTCAAGGTTGTTGATACGAAGTGGATGGCTCATATTGACGATATGGAAGAACTCAAAAAAGGTATCGGTCTCCGTTCTTATGGTCAGAAAAACCCCGTTATCGAATACAGATATGAAGGTTTTGAGATGTTCGATGCTATGGTTGAGACAATCCGTGAGGAGACTGTTCGTGCACTCATGACTGTAAAGCTCCAGAGAAATGAAGCTCCTGAAAGAGAGCAGGTTGCTAAACCTGACGCTCCCAATGCAGGTGCCGGTGATGGAAGCTTTGGTGAACAGGCTGTAGCAAATAAAATTAAAGACAATGATCCCTGCCCCTGCGGAAGCGGCAAAAAATATAAAAAGTGCTGCAAACTCAAGGATCAAAAGTAATTTCAATGCACAAATGTGCTGATAGCATTTCTCATTTATGACAACTATGGGCGGCTGATTTAGTCGCCCATTAACTGCATCAACTAACCAGGCTTTTCACTCTGCCTGTATCTGACGAAATTTTCAAGAGGTGTAACTATGAAAAAAAAGGCAATTCTTTTCTCATTGTTAATGGCAGCATTTACCGGCTGCGGACGTGTTGATTCTGTCGAAGTCGATGATATAACTCCACATGAAATTGAACAATCAATTGACGAAGATAATGGCGAAGAAACTCCGAAAATTACTCTGGCTACTAAAAAACCTGTTACTACGACTGCTGCAAGCCATTCTAATAACAGCGAAACTACTACAGTACCAGTTTCCGGAC
Source organism: Ruminococcus sp. (assembly GCA_017517145.1). GTDB lineage: Bacteria > Bacillota > Clostridia > Oscillospirales > Ruminococcaceae > Ruminococcus. The sequence goes on along the minus strand of JAFXAJ010000098.1, from coordinate 16,224 downwards.
ATCTTGTTAAAAGAACCAATATCTCAAAGAAAACAATTGCATCTATCAGAAGAACTACAGCTAATTCTGTTCGTCCTTCAAACACCACAACTAAAATAACTGCTTCAAACGGTACAGGTACAAATACATCCACTACAGGTACAGGTACAACTGCTATTACAACATCAGTTATTACTACCACGACAACTGCTGCTACAACTTCCAATAAGGTAGATCCTGCATACGTTTCAAGAGATGATATGACTTGTCATGTTACAGAAAATACTATTGAAGTCACTATAAAAGGCGAACCTGTGCAGAATATCAGCATTGACACTTCATATATGCTTGACGCTTTTGCCAACGGTACGACCGATCCTGAAAATTGCATAAATATATGCGACCTCGATTTTGATGGAAATTTCGACCTTTTCATCCCCCAGTCAAAGGATGAATATAATATATACGGAAAATTCCTCCACTTCAATCCGCAGACAATGCTCTTTGAGGAATGGGATGCTATGTCAGGAATTACTACTTATACTTCCTCCTCTGCCGATGACGGAACTATTTGTTCCACTATAAGAAAAGATAATATGGAATTTGAGGAAAATACTTATCAATGGAAAATTATTGATGAACTGACAGGTAAAAAGGAGCTTCGCTTTATAGGCAAAATAAAGCAGTCTCGTATTGACGATACGCCCGACAATCAGTATAAAGTTTATAAAGACTATTATGAATATTCGGACGGTGTGGAAACGATTGTAAAACGTCAGAAAATTACTTTCAACGAAAATGGTGAAGTAATTGAAACCGAGGATATGTCAACTGAGTGGCTCTCATGATGACAGGTTACAGCGTTTTTGCACGTTATTATGATAGTCTTACCGCCAATATCGACTATAAAAAACGTGCTGACTATTTCCACGAAATCATCAATAAATTCAAGACAACTGAAGGTTCTATCCTTCTTGATCTTGCCTGCGGTACAGGCAGTATTTCCGAGGAAATGGCGAAAATCGGATATGATGTCATTGGCGTTGATTATTCCGATGAAATGTTGGGTATCGCTCTTGACAAGAAATTCGACTCCGGTATGAATATACAATATCTCTGTCAGGATATGCGCAAGCTCGACCTCTACGGCTCTATGGATGTTACTATCTGCGCTCTCGACAGCATAAATCATCTGAATAACATCAAAGATGTCAAAAAAGTCTTTGAAAATGTCGCACTCTTTTCTGAGCCTGACGGACTTTTTATCTTCGATATAAATACTTTGTACAAACATAGGAACATCCTTGCAAATAACACATTTACCTACGAAACAGATAAGGTTTTTTGTGTATGGGAAAATACACTCATTCCTGAAACTGATGAGGTAAAAATGAATCTGGAGTTTTTTGAGCTTGAAGAAAACGGTTTTTATTCCCGCAGTTCTGATAGCTTCTCCGAAAAAGCCTATAGTGAGGATGATATTGAATCCCTGCTGAAAGAATCCGGATTCGAAATACTTGGAAAATTCGGGGATGATACTTTCCTCCCCCCTGTCTGCGATTCCCAGCGTATCGTTTATGTAGCTCGCTGCGTGAACAGCGGGCAAATTCTTTGAAAGGAACTTGTTATGGGAAATTTATACAGGGCAATTTCCGCTGACGGTTCGGCTTTTGCTGCCGTTCTTGACGCTAAGAATATTGTCTCCGAAATCGAAAAAATTCATAAATCCTCCGCTGTTGTTACAGCAGGTCTTGGCCGCCTGACAATTGCGGCTTCTCTCATGGGTTATATGCTCAAAGGCGAAGAAAACAGCATTACCCTTCGTATAGACGCAGACGGTCCTACTGGTCAGCTTATGGCTGTTGCGGATTACTGCGGAAACGTAAAAAGCTGCGTTACAAATCCTGTTGTAGAGATTCCCCTCAACAATGCCGGAAAACTTGATGTTTCCTCTGCTGTGGGAAAAAACGGAACTCTTTCTGTTGTAAAAGACCTCGGTCTGCGTGAGCCTTATGTGGGCGTTATCCCCCTTGTTTCAGGTGAAATTGCTGAGGATATTGCCAATTACTACGCTACAAGCGAACAGATTCCAACCGTATGTGCTCTTGGTGTACTCGTTGATACGGACCTTTCTGTAAAGGCTGCCGGAGGTTATCTCATACAGCTTCTCCCCTTTGCAAGCGAAGAATGTATATCTGCTATTGAAAAAAATATTGCAAATATAAAACCAATTTCTACACTTCTTGACGAGGGCGCTTCTCCGCAGGAAATTGCAGATATGCTTCTTGCAGGTCTTAATCCAAACGAGCTTGATTCAGCTTCCCCTATTTATAAATGCGATTGCAGCCGCCATCGTACCGAGGAAATTCTTCTGAGCATCGGCAAAAAAGAACTTGAAAACATAGCAGCTGAGGGTAATGATACCGAAGTTTCATGCCACTTCTGCGGTAAGAATTACGTTTTTACTGCTGCTGAAATCGCTCAGCTTGCCAATGGAGCTTGTGAAAATAAATGAAAAAAATTTGTATTTTCACGGCTGCTGCAATTTTAATTATGACATCTGCTTTCTCCTGCGAAACTAAAAAAAATACAGCGGATTACGTAATTGCGGAAAATTTTAAGGTTTATACCGATACAACATACCCTGAAATACCTATTAATGATATTGACGCTGAAAATCAGGAGAAAAGCAAAAAAAAGCTTGCCTATGCCCTCAATGGCTCTCATGTTGAGCTTCTTCTTGACAATGTTCCTGTAAGAATCCTCGATTTTTATTATACACCTTCTGCTGAAAATATTGCTGTTGCAGATTATAACGGAGATGGGTATGAGGATATTTTTATCCCCTATGAATCTCCGCCGGATTACGGAACATACTATTGCTATGATAAGGAAAAAAATAATTTCTTTGAGAACGACCAATTAAATAAAGTAGGAAGAATCATGACTGTGAATGAGGACGGTATCCTCTGTGAGGACAGAAGTGATGACCTTACTAAACGTTACGTTGAATATCAGTGGATTGGTGCTGAACTTAAACCGATAAAAAAAACTGAAACCTTCAAATCTTCCGAAACCGGCGAAATCATTACTAATATCTATGGCTACGACGAAAACGGAATTGAATTTCTTGCAGGTTAATAAAGGCGGTGTCCTGTTTGTACGAAAATAAAACCGATGATGCTCCCGTAAAAGCTGTCCTTGTATCTGTTGATACCGGAGAATTTGACGCTGAAGTGTCAATTGCTGAGCTTGGAGAACTTGCTCGTTCCGCAAATGCTGAAGTTGTCGGAGAAATGATTCAGAAAAAATCTTCATACGATTCCGCAACCTGTATGGGTTCTGGCAGACTGGAAGAATTAAGAGAACAGCTTCCCCTTCTTGAAGCGGAACTGGTTATATTCGACCACGAACTGACAGGTGTTCAAGTACGTAATATTGAGGAAATTCTCGATGTGCGTGTTATCGACAGAACCACGCTTATTCTTGATATTTTTGCCCAGCGTGCCCGTACAAAGGAAGGTAAACTTCAAGTAGAACTCGCTCAGCAGAAATACCGACTGCCACGGCTTATAGGACTTGGTACTGCCCTTTCCCGTCTTGGAGGAGGAATTGGCACACGTGGCCCCGGTGAAACTAAGCTGGAAACGGATAAACGACACATCCGCAAGCGTATTTCATACCTTGAAAATGAACTGGAGGAACTGAAAAAACATCGTAATTTTTCCCGTTCAAGACGAAAAAAAGACGGCGTACTCTGTGCCGCTATTGTTGGATATACAAATGTTGGCAAATCAACTCTTATGAACGCTCTGACAGACGCAGGTGTTCTGGCGGAAAACAAGCTTTTCGCAACTCTTGATATTACCTCCCGTTCTATTGAACTTCCCGACGGACGAAGTGTTATGCTAATTGATACTGTCGGACTTATCAGACGGCTTCCGCATAATCTGGTTGAAGCCTTTAAATCTACCCTTGAAGAAGCAGCAGCTGCTGATATAATCCTCAACGTACAGGATTTATCTTCCCCTGAATATGAACAGCAGGCTAAAGTTACCCGTGAACTTCTTTCAGAACTCGGATGTGACGGAATCCCTGTTATAAATGTAATGAACAAAGCTGATGCGGCTTTTAATCTTGATACAATTTTTGAAAGTGATAACACAGTTATAATTTCCGCAAAGAATAAGCTTGGATTTGACAGACTTCTTGACTGCATTGTCAAAAATCTTCCTGAAACTGCTAAACGAATGAAATTGCTTATTCCTTACGATATGACCTCTTTTATCGGAAAAATCCGCATTGACGGCAAAATTTTTTCCGAAGAATACACAGAAAACGGTACTTTAATTGATGCTCTCGTTGATGTGAAGCTTGTCAAAGAGGCTGAAAAGTATATATCAGAATAGATAATCCCCCGATTTTTCGGGGGATTTCATTTATATTTATTCTACTTTGATTTGAACATTTTAAAGATAATCTGAGCAATTTTTTTCGAATCGTCTTCTTTTCCTACAGTATTGATGACATTTTCTGCGTTTTTAAGTATATCAGAAGATGACAACGCTTTCTCAATTGTATTTTTTACCCAGTCTATATCGTTTAGAGTCTTATTTCCAAGATATACCTGTTCATAGGCATATACTGAAATTTCACCTATTGTTGCAACAATTGCACCTGCTATAACAGCATTAAGAACTGAAGCTCCTACGTTAATACCCGGTATTGCCTTCAATGCACTGATAAGTGCTCTTGCGGCAAGACTTACAGTTCCGGTATCAACTATGACTTTCATAAAAACCGAGGATTTATCATCGCTCTTTATTCCGTATATTCTGGCAATTCCGCCAAGCATACCTGTTTCAAGAGGTGTAAGCAAAGCTGCATCGGCAATCGGTATCGGTATTGCACCAACTACAGCAGCCGCTGTTGTAGCTGTTGCTGTAAGCCCATGAGCAAGGACTCTTTTTCTTTTAAGATTATAGGCGTCTATGTCATTTCCCGCTGCTTGTATACCCTGCGGAAGAAGTGCATTGGATATTTCTATAAGGGTTTCAATTCCCTCAGGAGAAGCAAAAATGCCGGCATCCTCATCTATGACGTAGGTTTTTGCAACAACAGGAATTACTGCTTTAAGTCTGGAGGGATTCTTTGAATATTTTTCAAAAGCCGCCCTGACCATAAGGATATTTGCTTCTCTTTCAGGCTTGGAATATGATTTCGTAATTACAACAATTATCGGAACTGATTTCCATAATGCTGTTGCTTTCAGCATATTTTTTATTGTTTCAGGAAATAATTTGCCGCTTGTTCCGTCAACGCAGAACCATATCAAATGAAGCTGCCTGTCGTCACTTTCATCCTTAGTTCCGTTTTTGCTCCACTTTTTGAGTTGATTTACTGCTGTTCTTATTTTTGAATATGACGACTCAAAACCAATTGTGTCTATCAATCTGAAAAAAACATTATTCTCCGGCGCTTGTTCAGTATTGTACGGAACAACGCTGTTTTCATCGGGATAAACCCTTATTTCCTTTGTCGTACCCTCGCTGCCAATGCTTGTGTAGGCTTCTTCACTGCCTATTACAGCATTAATCAGCGTTGACTTTCCTGCACCTGAATTACCTATAAGCAATATATTTCCTGTATTTTCCATAATCCTGCTCCTATATCAGCGCACTTTTATTCCTGCCTTTTCCAAACGTGATTTTATCTTTTCAACTTTTTTTAAGGGTAACACGGTAGCTGTGCCGTTAGAGATGATCTCAGCTTTGATTCCTCTTTTAGCCGCACCAAGCGCCGTAGATGATACACATCCGTATTCGTCAAGACCGCATAAATGAAGCTGTTTTATGCCATTTTTTTGTATATGCGCCATAAGCTGTTTATTCGTAAGCGCATCACCTACCAACTTATCAAAACAATAATCTGAAACTATATCCAAACCGCTGTAAAGCTCAGCGCCCTCTGTACCGGCTATTGAAAAGCCAAATAAAAGACGATTTGTAGGCAAATTCTGGATAATATGACGTATATAGATTACATCACAACCCTTATCGTTGTACTGATGTATGAGTTTATTTACATTAGCTGTAAGTTCCTTTGTGTTATAGGAAAATTTAGATTTTCTCTTTTCATAGAGATAATCATTCTGCATATCAATTACAATAAGTGCTGTATCCATTCTTTACCCTCCTGATTATAACAGAGTTATACCATTTTCACTGCAAATTTGGATTGTTTCCTCAGACCAGATTGACGACTGAACTTCGCCGATATGTGCCTTGTTAAGAAGCAGCATACAAAGTCTTGACTGACCTATACCGCCTCCGATTGTAAGGGGAAGTGTTCCATCTGCTATCATCTGGTGATACTGATACTTCATTCTGTCCTCCTCACCGCACTCCGCAAGCTGTGCTTTGAGGGTATCAGCATCTACACGTACTCCCATAGAAGAAATTTCAAGAGCATCGTCAAGAACACTGTTCCAGATAAGAATATCTCCGTTTAAAGACCAATCATCATAATCGGGAGCTCTGCCGCCATGCTTTTCGCCGCTTTCAAGCTTTCCGCCGATAGCCATGAGAAATACTACCTTATGCTCCTTTGTGATAAGACGCTCACGCTCTTTTGGAGTTTTATCGGGATAGAGGTTTTCCAGCTCCTGTGTTGTTATAAAATACGGCTCATCGCAGAAATCTCCTGCAATATCGGGATAGCGGAGACCTACCTTGCGCTTTGTAAAAGCAATTGCTTTTACTACAGCCTTTACAGTTTCTTTCAGATAGTCGATATTACGCTGCTCTTTGGTGATAACCTTTTCCCAGTCCCACTGGTCAACGAAAATCGAATGGATATTATCGCTGTCATCATCACGGCGGATTGCGTTCATATCGGTGTAAATTCCCTCTCCTGCGTTGTAGCCGTAGCGGTAAAGCGCCATACGCTTCCACTTAGCAAGAGACTGAACAACCTCGCCCTCGTCGTCAATTTCTTTCATAGAAAAATCAACCTTGCGTTCAACGCCGTTGAGGTCATCGTTGATACCACTCCCCTTTTTAACAATAAGAGGAGCAGATACTCTGTCAAGAGTCAATGCAAAGGACAATGCCTGCTGAAAAACGTCCTTGATGTATTTGATTGCGTGCTGAGTTTCTCTCAGCGTGAGGGCTGACTTGTAACCCTCGGGGATATATAATGAACGTGACATATCACTCACTCCTTAAATATAAATACGTTATCTGATTGAACCAACAGTTCTGGGGTAGAGAATAACATCACGGATATTAGCCATACCTGTTGTGTACATAATAAGTCTTTCAAATCCAAGACCAAATCCACCGTGAGGAACAGAACCGAATTTTCTCAGATCAAGGTAATCTGTATAGAGTTCAAGGTTCATATTTCTTTCTTCCATAGCAGCAACAAGCTTGTTGTAATCAGCTTCACGCTCACTTCCGCCGATGATTTCGCCGACACCGGGCACAAGAAGGTCAACAGCTGCAACTGTCTTGCCATCGGGATTCTGCTTCATATAGAAAGACTTGATTTCCTTGGGATAATCTGTAACGAATACAGCCTTTTTAAATACTTTTTCAGAGATGTATCTCTCATGCTCTGTCTGGAGATCACAGCCCCATTCTACAGGATATACGAAGTCCTCGCCTGAATTTTTCAGAAGCTCAATTGCCTCTGTGTATGTTACTCTGCCGAAATCGTGAGAAATAAGGTCCTCAAGACGTGCTTTAAGTCCTTTTTCAAAGTGAGCGTCAAAGAATGAAACCTCATCGGGACAAAGTTCAAGAAGCTTGCCGATAACATATTTCAGCATATTCTCAGCAATTTCAATAACATCGTCAAGCTCTGCAAATGCTACCTCAGGCTCAATATGCCAGAATTCAGCAAGGTGCTTGGGAGTATTACTGTTCTCAGCACGGAAGCTGGGTCCGAATGTGTAAATTTTACCCATTGCTGTAGCAGCCATTTCGCCTTCAAGCTGTCCGGATACAGAAAGACCTGCCTTTTTGCCGAAGAAGTCGTTTGCGTAGTATTCTTCTTCGTTTTTGAATTCAGTTGTATAGCCGTTTGTTGTTACCTGAAACATTTCGCCTGCACCCTCACAGTCACTGCCTGTGATAAGGGGGGTGTTGATATATACATAGTTGTTCTTCTGGAAGAACTCGTGGAGGGCTGCTGCAAGTACAGAACGTACACGCCATACAGCATTGAATGTATTTGTTCTGCTTCTCAGGTGGGGAATACTGCGGAGAAATTCAAGGCTATGCCCCTTTTTCTGGAGAGGATAATCTGTGGGACAGTCACCGAGAACTGTAATTCCCTCAGGAACAGCATTGATTTCAACTGTATTGTTTCTTCCCTCTACAACGTTTCCAACAACCTTCAGTGACATTCCTACACGAGGTTCTTTGTAATCGCCCTCGCCTTTTTCAATAACTACCTGTACATTTTTCAAGGATGTGCCGTCGTTAAGCTCAACAAAGGCAACGCTTTTGGAATTACGTGATGTACGTACCCAACCGCAGACTGTAACTTCCTTACCTACATAATCCTTTGATTTTACGATGTCCTTAACGTCAATGTGCTTCATAATAATCTTTCCTTTCAATATAATATATGATTATATACAGGACGAGTATAACAAAAATCTCCCGCCCTGAAAACAGGACGAGAGTTAAACCCGTGGTACCACCTGAAATTACCGCTTAATATCACAAAAGCGATCACTCTTGTCTGCTGTAACGTACAGAATACGGCATCACCTACTGAAATACGGCTTGGGGCACACAAAAATTCTACCCTCCACATTTAAGTCCGCACCCTTTCGGATTGCTGCTCGGAAGTGTTATTCACAACGGCTCTGATACATGGCTCACACCGCCCCATGCTCTCTGAAATCGAATTCCGCAGCTACTTATCTTCGTCATTGCATTTAGATATTAATATTATATCATTGGAATTTAATTTTGTCAAGACCTTTCTTGGATTTTCGCAACAAAAAGCCCCGATTATTATCGAGGCCCTGTTATTATTCAATTTTAGATTAAAGCGACTTTCATCACTTGGCAAAATTCTTTGTCGGACTCAATCCTTTCGGTTTAAATTTCTTTAATACGTATGCTTTTCATGATATATCACATTCCTTTAAGGAGAATTAATTGCATGAAATACCTTACATTACATTTCCATTGGAACATACCTCATTATAAAAAATTTTAAGATTACGTTTCAAGGATAATTATCTTCTCATTGGACTCAACCTTTTCTATTGATTTTGTGATTTATCTAAAGACTCACGTCGAAATTTCAGTAATCCTGTACTTTAACTGAGTTTAGATTAAAGCCGTACATTTCAGCATTCCATGTGTTTTATAATCAAATCCTACTTTATTCAATTTCAATTATCGGAACAAATCTTATATGATTTATATTCCCTCTTATTCGATTATGATTACCAAACAATCATGTCGGCTTTGCGCTGTGATTCAATAGAAGACTCCATCGGACTCACATCCCTTTCCGCTTAGAATAATTTACATTGAGAACAAACCCAAACCAAGTAAACTTCGCTGGAGTAATTTCAATTGGCTTACTCCCTTTCCTTGATTATATAATACCATACTTTTTAGCAAAAGTCAATAGTTGTTTTCAAGTTTTTTGATGTTTTTAATCAAGTTTGTATATTTTCATAAAACAAGCAATGTCTACTTGTGCACTATGCTGAAAAGTAAAAAATATTTCATTCCCCCTTGAAATTAATGAAAATATGCTGTATAATTATGTATATTCATTTTGTAAAGGAGCAGAATTTATTATGTCATATTGTACCAACTGCGGCAAAAAGCTTGCCGAAAACGAAGTATGCACCTGCAAATCTAATCAGCAGACCAATCCATTACCTCCTCCGCCCCAATTCGACTACATGGGACGGCCTTTATTTACAGCTCAGGGAGAACCCATAACTTATGACGAAAACGGAAATGCTGTTATACACAAAAATAAAAGCAACAAAAACGGCTGCCTTATAGCCATAATTGTTACTATTATTGTAACTCTTATAATTGGTGCGATTCTGGCTGCTATTCTCGTTCCTGCTATGCTGGGCTATGTAAAAAAATCGAAGGTTCAAAATGCCAATGCCATGGCTAGAACTATCTACCGCTCCATGAATTCCGCATTAGTTGAAATGGATGCTTCTGATATAAAAATCGACGGAAAATATATAATATGCTCCGATAAATCAAACAATATGCTTTATAACAACAACATTGACACTGATGCATTATACAGCATTTTCTATGAATACGCTGTATTGCCTGATGAATGTGAATGGTTTGCAATTATCGAGGACGGCACTGTCGTTTACGTTGCTTTCGAAAAATCTGAAGATCATATCGTTGGTACTTATCCTGTTACAAGTGATTCGTTACAGAATAACATTCCTGTTTACAACAGCACAGGTACTATAGTAGATGCTGATCTCGATGATTTATACGAATTTGCTGTTATGAATATTACTTAAGGAAACCTCTTAATAAATTTACTAAAATTTTGCTAAAACAATACCCGTGAGAAGTTCTCACGGGTTCTTTTATTATTCAAAAGAATCAAGGTCAATATCAGCAAGAAGCTCCTTTAAAGATGCAAGCTCATCTGCTGTAAGTGTTACTCCCTTACCCATTCTTGAATGATCAGGTGACCAGTCACGAATATCATACTTAGGCTCATGGTCATTCCAGCTTACAAGATTAAGCTCCTTTGTCCATCCCTTTGCATTCTCTCCGATTACACCAACTGACTCAGTAATTTCAAATTTTAATTCTGCCATTTCTTTTTCTCCTGTTCATTTATTTTAAATTTAGGCATCGCCGCCTTATGTATTTTACCATAATATTTCTTTTTTGTCTATATCCAAATTAATATTTGACATTACAAACAAAAAATGATATAATATAATAGTAAGCTTTAGTAAATTAGAGCACGATTGGATGTGTACTATTGAATAACTTAAAATTTATACCGACTCCTAAAATCATCGGATACTTTATAAAATTTATTTTAAGAATAACTGCTTTCATTATAATGATATGGCTGTATATACGTGATAAAAATGCTTTTTATCAATATACCATCACTTCACCTATGAATGAATTCAATTTTATGCATCTAATGTGGCTTATTTTTATCGGGCTTATGACGCTTCATCTTTTCCCCTCAAAGCTTCTTTCCATGGGAGCAGGGAAAAGCTGTAAATCGAACTTTACGCCTGTTCAGAATTATTCCGAAGCTGATTTGCTTACATTTGTTCAGAACGAAAATAAAAAAGCATGGCGGTGTATGCTCTGCTGGCTTTTAGGAAATGCCGCTATTGGTCTGCTGTATTACTGCGGAATCATCGGAAAACCTGAAATATTGCTTATCTCCGGATTTTTCTTTATTTGTGACTATATCTGCATACTCATATTCTGTCCGTTTCAAACATTCGGCATGAAGAACCGATGCTGCGTAAATTGCCGAATCTACGACTGGGGACACTTCATGATGTTCACACCGATGCTTTTTCTCGGTACATTCTACAGTCTTCCCCTCTTTTTTATGAGCTGTGCTGTAATTATACACTGGGAAGTGAAGTGGACAAATCATCCGGAACGCTTCTGGTATGGCTCAAATCAGATTCTCAGCTGTAAAAACTGCCGTGATAAAACCTGTCAGCTAAAAAGAAAACTCAAGAGGACATTCACCAAATAATCTACTCACGCCACATCCTGCGATAAGCAAAACAGGTGAGATTCTCCGATTTCTTGAACTGACGGACAAAATAACTCTGGTCGTTAAAACCGCATAAATGAGCGATTTCCTCCACGGAATTGTCAGAAAAACGCAGAAGCTGCTTTCCATAAGCAATCCGACAGGCAATAATATGCTGAAAAATTGTTTTGCCGTATACTTTTTTATACTCTCTCGACAGATAGTATTTGCTTATGTAAAATTCTGCCGAAAGCTTTTCAAGGGAAATATCCTCCGTGAAATGCTCCTCAATATACAGATTTACAACCAGAAGCTTCTGTTTCAGCGCAGAATCCACGGCTTCGATTCGGCTTTCCGATGTCAGCGCCATAGTCAGAAGCTGCATGATAAGTCCCGATGTGATAACATCGGAATCCTCGATTTTCTCCTCGTTAATACGGATTATATCCGTTATTGCATTTGTAATTTTATCAAAGGCAGCAGGTCTGAAAACATTGGCTGAACGTGCTGAAAATATATCATAATATTCTCTTGAAGTCGCTCCGCCAAAGTATATCCACATTATTCCGCACGGCTCATCACCATAACAATTGAAACTGTATGAGCCGCTGCAAGCTGTGAAAAAACAATCTCCTTTTTCAATAATATGCACATCATTGCCGCAGTGCAGCTCCCCTGTTCCATGGGTAACACAGCCGTAAAACAAATATTCATCATTTTTCTGATGTATACCGCAGGTACGGCTGTCAGAGGTTTTGCCAGCTTCCAAAGCATAAAAAAACGCCTTTTTTGCTGAAGCGCCAACAGTACATATAACTTTTATATCATCTCTCAGCCCATATTCTTCATTCATAGACGGATACTCCTTAATATTCGATGTACATTATTATATCACATAATTCACAATTTGTCTATATCTTTTGAAAAATATTGCTGTCACATAACCAGTGACAAAATAAGCAACACTGACAGTACTACAATGACAGAACAGAGAAGTATTCTTCCTCTCCTTAACGATATTGCTTTTTTACGCATATCTGAATACGGTTCTGTAAGCTTGTTAATCTCACGCTGACACAACTCAACAGGCAGCATACGTATACCGGGTCTGAGATAAAAAACTGCCTTTTCAAAGTAAATACTGTCGGGATTATTAACCTCGATAATCTGCTTGTTAACGCCTTTAACCATAATATCCTCCGGTAATTTTTGGGGTTCTCTAAAAACCGGAACACGAGTGGAATTTCGCACATGACAAATATAAATTACAAGACGACAAACCGCAGTAATACTCGATGTATTGCAAGGTTTGGCAACGCTGTAAATGATATTTGTCATAGAAATTACACCGTGAGGGATGTTTTTAGAGGTTCCCTTTTATAATTATCATTGGCATATTTTTACGGTTTATGCATTTTTATTCCTTATGTAATGAAAAAGATACTGCTGTGCTATTCCTGCATTGTCTTTGGCAAATTCCGGAAATCCATCCGGATAATATTCCTCAAGAACACGTTTTATCCACACATCAACGGGAAAAGCTTCTTTGCGGTACATTCCGAAAAGAAGTACACATTCCGCAACCTTCGGACCTACTCCCTTGATTTTTCTGAGGGCGGCCCTCGCTTCATCAATGGGCGCAGCGGCTATTTCAGCAAGATTAACCTCCCCTGTATTCACACACTCCGCTGCATGGGAAAGATATTTTCCACGGAATCCGCTTCTGAGATAGGAAAGGTCATCAGCAGTAATACCTGCCATATCCTCTGCCGAAGGAAATCTGCTGTAATTCTGACAGAGTCGTTCTATAATTCCCTTTATTCTTGGTATATTATTATTCTGGGAAATGATAAAAGAAATAAGACATTCCCAGCTGTTCTGCTTCAAAAGACGTATTCCGCCTGCAAAGGCACACGCCTCAGAAAGGGTTTTATCCTCGGAAAATTGCCTTTTCAGCTCAGAATAATCCGTATACAAGTCAAAATAATCTGCCCACTTATTGAGAAAATCTTCTTCGGATACATTATGAAACACAAAAGTTTTTTCTGAAATCTCCGAAATTTTCAGACTGTCATTAAGAAAATTACCCTCGTATGTACAGCGGTAACCACTTTCGATTCTTTTCCAGCGGAATGCCTGTCCGCAGTCAAGAGTTTCATCAAGGTCAAAATCCTTTTCATGAAGGATTATATCATTATTTTTTACATAATAATCCATAATTTCACCTCATTTTCATAAGTCATTCATCTTTATTCTTCTTTAATATATTATACTAAATTTATTCCGAAAATGCAAGTGCTTCACCACTATTGCTTCATAAATTCACTCTTAAAGAATTACCCTGAAGCAATACATTAACGAAAGGAGTCAACATGAGCCAGATAGATTTTTTTGTGGAGGGAATCCAGCAGCTTCCCGCCATTGTCAATAAAGAACCCACTGCACAGGAAAAAGTTGCGCAGGCTTTTATGGAATTCATGCAGATGGGGCACGTTTACGAATCAGCTATGGAAATCGTCAAAACTCATCTCGGCATACTCGACAATGAATTCAACATTAAATTCCAGCGGAATCCTATTCACAATATCGAAAGCAGACTGAAATCAGCCGATTCTATTATGAATAAGCTGATAAAAAAAGGTATTCCCTTTACAATTGAAAATGCCAAAAAATATCTCCTTGATATTGCCGGAATTCGTGTGACCTGCTGTTATATAAATGATATTTACATGCTCGTGGAAATGCTCTCACGCCGTGAAGATTTTGTCGTGCTCAAACAAAAGGATTATATCAAAAATCCAAAATCAAGCGGGTACAGAAGCTTTCATCTTGTACTCAATGTTCCTGTGCATCTCGCATCAACAAGAACTACAGTTCCAGTTGAAATTCAGATACGAACTATAGCCATGGATTTCTGGGCAAGTCTGGAACACCAGCTAAGATATAAGCCCTCCGCAGACATCACACCTGAAATATCCGAGGAACTCCGCCAATGCGCTGAGAGAATTGCAGAAACAGACATACAGATGCAGAAAATCTACGGACAGATAAATGAACTGGAATAACCTGCACTCGACTTCTATCTCCATTAATTTCAATAAACTTCTTTTTTTCACTCTTTCATGTTAATCGGTTATGTGATATAATATATACACCGAGAACGAAAGGAGTACAAATTATGTTCGGACTTATCAAAAGAAAAAAACACGAGGTCATGGACAAAACAGTTTATCTGGAGGTTTTTGGAGACAACAGGGTATCTTACAGGGTTATCTCCGGAAAAATCAACTGGGAAGATTCAGAAATCATTACATACGGCGTTGAGGTTGAGGATTCACGAACGGGACAAAAAGAAATTATTGATGATTTTTCACGCAATATTGAGGATGCAGTAGATTTTGCCGAAATGCTCATCATTGGGAGAATACCGCCCTATCGCCTTTATAACCGAGCCTTGAATTACCTGCTTATTTCTATATAACTAAAAAGCTCCGATTCATTTGTCGGAGCTTTTTTTCGTCTGTTTTATCTTCGCCAATGGATTGCTGTCTATTGCATTTCTTACACTTTCATCTGATAAATGTGTGTAAATCTCCGTTGTGGATATGTTGGCATGACCAAGTAATTCTTTCAGCGTAAGCACATCAGCTTCACCATATTGATACATCAGTGTTGCTGCTGTATGCCTAAGCTTATGGGTAGTTATCCCCTTTCCCCCAAGTCCTGCCGACTCTATTGCATTTTCTACTATCTGCTGTACACGGCGTTTGGATATACGCTTATTCCTGTTGCTTATAAACAGTGCCGGCTCATCTGCCGCTTTTTCGTTCTGTCCCCGCACTTTCAGATAATTTCCTATTGCATCCATACAGGCAGTATTAAGATATACCATGCGTTCCTTATTGCCCTTTCCAAGCACTTTCATTCGTGCTTCAGAAAAATCAATATGTGATATATTAATCCCCACAAGCTCACTCAATCTCATTCCACAGTTGAGAAAAAGAGTTAAAATGCAATAATCCCTTAACGATTCCCCGTCATCGGCATTATTAAGAAGCCTCAGACTTTCTTCAAGTGAGAGAAACTTCGGCAGCGACTTCTTCGGTACAGGTACTTCTATATCCTTTGTAGGATCTTGTTCAAGGAGATGTGTCGTCTTTGTGAGATACTTAAAAAAACTGCGCAGAGCAGATATTTTTCTGTAACGTGCTCTATCGGCATTATTTCTCTCATCAGCAGTATAAAAAATAAAATTGTATATATCTGAAACTGTTATTTTCCGCACATCTTCTATAGTCATTGCGGATATGTCAATATCTTCAATGTCCTTGTCAATTTCAACTGTTATACTTCTGTAGTATTTCAGAAAAAGGCGTATATCTATGTAATATTCATTGATTGTACGCTCTGAAAGCATTTTCACAACTTTTATGTGAACAAGATATTCATTCAAAAATTCAGGGTTATCTCCGTTGTTGT